>DATNRH010000503.1 GCA_036703605.1 Candidatus Obscuribacterales bacterium
TCGTGCCCTTGATCCCCAAAATCTCCAGTCCACAACGGCAGTGGATTCGGAACAGCAGGCCTGGGAACTCTCGCAAAAGTACCGTGCTCAAATTCACCAAGAAAATACTGACGAGGTGACGCTCCGCTTGGCGCTGGAAAGCTATGAGCAGTTATTGACCTACCTAGAATCTGGCGATCGCCGTCTGGGGGATATCTATAACGACATGGGCAATTTCACTTGGTTGTTGGCGCGACAGATCACCGATCCAGAACCAAAACAACGCCATTTACAGCGATCGGTGGAATATTACGAGCGGGCTTTAACGGCGATGACCACCCCGCCAGACGAAGAGCTTGCCGCGATGATCCACAATAATTTGGGGGCTGTGTATAGCGATCTTGCCCATTATCAAAATTCGTCAGATTTCCTCCATCGCGCAGTGCAAGCCTACGAAGCCGCCCTCACTTATCGCTCCCCTGAGGCTGACACAATTCGTTATATTTCGACCCAAAATAATCTCGGCACGGTGTATTGGCATCTAGCGCAGCAGGAAAATTCTGTGGGTCATTTACAGGGGGCGATCAATTGTTACGAAGCCGCTTTGGCACTCCTTGATGAAGCGCAGGAGCCGGAAAATTGGGCGATGATGCAAAATAATTTGGGGACAGCCTATCTCAATCTTTCCCAGTATCAAGATCCCACGACCTGTCTACAGGTGGCTCTCGCCGCCTACCAAGGGGCTTTACAACACCGTACGCCGGATACTAATCCTGTTGGTTGCGCTTCCACCCACAACAATCTTGGGACAACCTACTGGCAACTGAGCGTTTACCTCACTGAAGATAGTGCCCAATGGCAGAAAACCCTAGAGGCGGCGATCGCCAGCTATGAGATCACCCTCAGCCTGACCCATTTGCTCACCCAAGACGATCCAGCCCTGAGCCTAGATTTTGCCGTCCTAGACACCCTTAACAACCTCGGACTGATCCATTACCAGCTCGCCACCGAACTCACCTCCGCCCTACCCGCACCCAACAAAATCGAGCATCTCCAAACCGCCATCAAAGCCCACTGCCTCAGCCTCAGCAAACAAACAGAAGACCATCCCAACTACGAAGACACCCTCAGCTATCTCATCGGTGAAGTCCGTGCCGTTTACGAACAAGGCGGCATCGTTGCCCAAAACCAAGCTCTCTCCGAAGTCCCCAGCGAGCTTTTGCCAAGAATTTTACC
>DATNRH010000504.1 GCA_036703605.1 Candidatus Obscuribacterales bacterium
TCTTGCTCCCTCTCCCTTAGGGGGAGGGCTGGGGTGGGGGAACCCCAAGATGTTTATTAACAGTCGACTAAACCAACTCAAGCGGAGAACCATCTAGCCATGCTTGACACACCTTGCCGATGGTATCAAAGCCTGTTTGCAACGAAAGCACCTTGCCTTCTTGAGACGGGCTATAACTGATATACGGCACGTATTCGCGCGTATGGTCCGAACCAGGCGCAGTGGGGTCACAGCCATGATCTCCCGTGATAATCAACAGATCATCGTCAGTCATCGCATCCAAGAACGGTTGAAGCTCCTTGTCGATAGCTTCAAGTTCGCGTCCGTAGCCCACGACATTGCGTCGATGGCCGTAGTTCATGTCGGTTTCCACAAGGTTGTTAAAAATCAACTGACGATCTGTAGACGCAGCCACACCATCGACCACGGCGTAATCAGGGAGAAGCGTCTTACGATTCACGAGATCCATCATGACCTGCATCCCATGCCGATTATCGGTGGTCTTGATGCTATGGGTAATCCCGACATCGCAGAAGATGTCTTTGATCTTGCCCACACCAATCACATGCGCACCGCTGCTTTCAAGCTCCACAAGAATGTTCCCCACTTCAGGAGGCGGAACGGCGTAATCACGACGCTTATACCCGATGCGTTTAAACCCAGAGGCCGCATCGCCTTCAAAGGGGCGAGCAATCACGCGGGAGAGTTCATCCTCTCCGCGTAAAATTTCACGCGCAATCTCACACCACTCGTAAAGCGTGTCAATGGAGGTCACATCGGTATGCGTCGCGATCTGCCACACACTATCCGCGCTGGTGTAAATAATGGGGTAGCCTGTTTTTAAATGCTCTTCCCCCAACTCTTCGAGAATCTTGGTACCGCTTGCAGCTTTATTGCCGAGAATCCCTTTACAGCCCGTTTTCTCAATAAAGGCGTTCACGAGTTCATCCCGAAAGCCATCAGGGTAGGTAGGAAAAGGCGTATTCAGAACCACCCCAGCCATTTCCCAGTGGCCTGTGGTGGTATCTTTCCCCTTGGATTTCTCCGCAAGCTTGGTGACCTGCGCGAGAGGAGCCTCCTGCACAGCAATTTGCGTGAGGGGAATAATGTTCCCCAACCCGAGGCGTTCAAGGGCAGGAAGAGCCAGCGGGGCGCAGTGGGCATCAATGTGCGCAAGG
>DATNRH010000505.1 GCA_036703605.1 Candidatus Obscuribacterales bacterium
ATTTAAATCTGCGGGAATGGAACCCTGCGGCGGAGCGGATCTTTGGCTACTCCAGGGATGAGGTCATGGGGGAACCCCTAGGCTTTTTGATTCCCGAGTGGCGACGCCCCCAAGTGCGGCAGATTATGAGCCAACTGATTCTCAGCCCTCGGGTACTGCGAGAGGTGGGCGAGAATGTGACCAAACAAGGCGATCGCGTCATCTGTGAATGGTATGACGTGCCGTTGGTGACCGCCACCGGAGATGTGGTCGGCATTTCATCTATGGCGGTTGATGTCACCCAGCGAGAACAGGCCCAAGAGAAACTGCGGGAGTCGCAGCAACGGCTATCCCTGCTGATTCAGCAAACTCCCCTGGCGGTGATTGACTGGACACCCGATGGACAGATTTTAGACTGGAATCCATCGGCCGAGCGCATTTTTGGTTACACCCGTGAGCAAGCGATCGGGCAAGCCTTCCACTTTTTAGTTCCCGAGTGGTTCCACAATCAGGTTCAAGATATTTTTGTTCATCTATCCGCGACCAAGCAAAGTAATCGCAGTACCAACGAAAACATCACCCAGGACGGGCGCGTGATTTTCTGCGAATGGTACAACACGCCGCTGATGGCACCCAACGGCGAAATGTTGGGAGTGGTGTCCGCCGTCATGGATGTAACCGAACGACGACGATCGGAACGAGCTCTCAAACGCAGTAATGCCATCCTGCGTGCCCAGCGAGAAGCCTCCATTGATGGGATCTTGATCCTCGATGAACATCGGCGTATCGCCTCCTACAACCAACAGTTCTGCGGCATTTGGGGCATTTTGCCGGATCAGATTGCCACCGAGGGCGATCGCCTCTTGATCCAGCGGCTGTTGGATCAGTTGATCGACAGCGACGTCTTTCTGACAACCGTAGATTTTCTCTACGAACATCCTGATCAATCCAACCGGGAAGAACTGCTGCTTCAGGACGGCCGGGTGTTCGATTGCTATTCTGCCCCCGTGCGATCGCCCGCTGGTGAATTCTACGGCCGGGTTTGGTATTTCCGCGACATCAGCCAACGCAAGCAAGCAGAAATCCAGCTACGGCAGCAGGCAGCGGATCTCGAACATGCCCTCCACGATCTCCAGCGCACCCAGGCCCAACTGGTACAAAGCGAGAAAATGTCTAGCTTAGGACAGCTAGTGGCCGGCGTCGCCCATGAGATTAACAATCCCGTTAATTTCATCTATGGCAACTTAAGCCACGCCACTGATTACATCAACAATATTGTGAATCTGCTCGGTCACTATCGCCTGCGCTATCCTCAGCCTGGCGACGACATCGAGACGCAGATTGAAGACATGGATCTTGACTTCCTTGTGGAAGATTTACCCCAACTACTGAGATCCATGCGCATTGGTGCAGAACGCATTCGGGAAATTGTGTATTCTCTTCGTACCTTCTCCCGACTCGATGAAGCCGACCTAAAAGCCGTCAATATCCATGAAGGCATCGATAGCACCCTGTTGATTCTGCACAATCGCCTCAAGCCCAAACACAACAGTGAAGGAATTGATGTGGTGAAACAGTATGGCGATCTGCCGTTGGTGGAATGCTATGCCGGGCAAATCAACCAGGTGTTTATGAACATCTTATCCAACGCCATCGATGCCTTGGAAGACCATATGAAGGATCATCCCGAGGTTTATCATGACACCAAGGCAGCGATCGCCATCCATACCGAACGAGCCACCCCCGGCTGGATCCGGATTCGCATCTTAGACAACGGCCCTGGTATGCCGGAGTCGGTGCAACGGCAACTCTTCGACCCCTTTTTCACCACCAAACCAGTCGGCAAAGGCACGGGGCTGGGTCTATCCATCAGCCACCAAGTGATTTGCGATCGCCACAAAGGATCCCTCACCTGCCACTCCACGCTCGGTGTTGGCACCGAGTTTGTGATTATGATTCCAGAATCGGTGGGCGCTATCCTCAACGATTGACCCTCATTGACCACCCTAGAAAGTCCATAGACTTGGCAGGAAAGGATTTGTCCGTCACAATTTGGGATGCCCTGTTTGCGATCGCCCCATGACCCCACAAACGTTAGTCATCAAAATTGGTACCTCTAGCCTGACCCATGCAGAAACGGGTCTGCTGTCAATTTCAACCATCGCGGCCTTGGTGGAAACCCTCAGCCAACTCCGACGACGGGGGCATCGGGTGATCCTGGTCTCCTCCGGAGCCGTGGGAGTAGGCTGTGCACGGCTAGGCATGACCGAGCGCCCCAAAGCGATCGCCACCAAGCAAGCCGTTGCCGCTGTAGGACAAGGACGGTTGATGCGGGTCTACGATGACCTGTTTACCACCCTGCAGCAGCCCATCGCCCAGGTGTTGCTCACCCGTAGCGACTTGGTGCAGCGCAGCCGCTATGTCAATGCCTATCGCACCTTTCAAGAACTGCTGCGGCTGAACGTGATCCCCATCGTCAACGAAAACGATACCCTGGCGGTGGATGAACTCAAATTTGGCGACAACGATACCCTTTCAGCTCTCGTCGCTAGTTTAGTTGATGCCCATTGGCTGTTTTTGCTCACCGATGTAGATCGCCTCTACTCCGCCGACCCGCGCTACCATCCCGATGCCCAACCGATTATTCAAGTAGAGCGCATCGATGAACTGTCGGAAATGGTCGAGGTGGGCGATCGCGGCTCAAGCTGGGGCACCGGAGGCATGGTGACCAAAATTGCCGCGGCCCGCATTGCCACCACCGCTGGCGTACGCATGGCCATTACCGAAGGGCGATCGCCCCAGAATATTCTCAAAATCCTCAACGGCGAACCCCTCGGCACCCAGTTTGAACCCCAGCCCCAGCCCAACAAGGCCCGCAAACGCTGGATTGCCAACGGATTGGTACCTTCGGGCAAGCTGTACTTAGATACCGGTGCCGTTAAGGCTATTCAAGAGGCAGGGCGATCGCTGCTTGCTGCTGGCATCACTGAGGTGGAAGGAGAATTTCAGCAGCAGGACGCCGTCCAGCTCTGCGATCGCCAAGGGCGGGAGATTGCCAGAGGCTTGGTGAACTTCACCAGTGATGAACTGCAAAAGATCCAAGGTCGTCAGTCGGAACAGATTTCTGACCTCCTCGGCTACATGGCTCCCGAAACTGTGGTGCATCGCGATAACCTAGTGCTCAGCGCCACATAGAGTTTTGTCCAGCCTGGGTGGAACGACACGGGCTAACGTGCCGTCTTAGATCATGGCGATCGCCCAGCCTGAGCAGATCCGGGACTCAACCCAGGCGAGACTGGTTAAGCCATCGAGAAGTTCCACACGATGTGTCGCTTGTTCAGGTGTACAGTCTAGCTACCATGCCCGAGAACGAGATGATAGAACTAAACCATAGCTTGATCGACGCGGAATAGGCGATCGGATCAGTGTATGGATCAGTATTGGGCATATCGATCAGGGTTGGGCAATAAGACGGCATCTCCCCCTAGCTGTGAGCCTTCTAAGGTTCATATAGTCCATATCTAGCCCGTCTCCCACCATAAAGCCCCAATTCATAGCCCTCCCTGTTGTCTCGGCATCCATTCAGGCATGATGGGAGTAAGGCCGTCATCCCCCGTGCCATCACTATCCGTTGACGATCGCTTGTTGCCCTCCAGCCATGACCTTTTTACCGATTCCCATGAAACACTTACTGCGCCACCGTGTTGCCTTCGGTCTTCTGTCCACCACAGCAGCGATCGCTCTGCATAGCCTTGATATGGCCATGCCTATCGATCTACTCAACCTAAGCCGCTTTGGGCAACCTACGGCATCAGCCCTTGCCCAAAATGTGGAAGAGGAAACCCGAGTACGGATCTATCGAGATGCAAGTCCAGCCGTTGTGTCCATTGAGGCCGGCAATAGCACTGGCAGCGGCAGTATTATCAGCGCAGATGGTCTGGTGCTCACCAATGCCCATGTGGTGGGATCGACCAGTACGGTCACCGTCATTTTGTCAGACGGGCAGCGCATCCAAGGAGATGTGATCGCCTATGCTGAAGACGGCCTGGATTTGGCAGCCATTCGCCTGCGAGGGCAAAGCAATTTACCAACCCTTCCCCTAGCCCCACCTGGATCGGTGGCTGTCGGTCAATCTGCGTTTGCCATTGGTAACCCCTTCGGCCAATTCCAAAATACCTTCACCGTGGGCATCGTCAGCCGCATTGATCCCGAGCGCGGCATGATTCAAACCGATGCGGCTATCAACCGGGGCAACTCTGGCGGGCCGTTGCTCAACAGCCAAGGACAGCTCATCGGCGTCAACACAGCAATTTTCACCGCAGGAGAAGGCGGCAATATCGGCATCGGCTTTGCCATTTCTAGCGATCGCGTTCAGCCCTTTCTCACCGCCGTGCGGGAAGGACGAGCCCCCACCGTCGCCCAGCGCCCTAACAACACCGGCAGTCGCCCCGCCGAACGCATCACCGTGAACGGCGCGGCCACCAGCGGACAACTCGATACCAGCAGTAACGTTTTACCCTTTGACAATAGCTACTTCAACGTCTACAACTTTGACGGGCGAGCTGGGCAGCGCATCGTCATCGACATGAACAGTAATGACTTTGATACCTACCTCGTTTTGCTAGACCCCAACGGTGTCGATATCATGCAAGACGATGATGGTGGTGGTGGCACCAATTCCAGAATTGAAATGACCCTGCCCGCCAGCGGCACCTATACGATCTTCGCCAATTCCTATCAGCCTGGCGAAACCGGACGCTATAGCCTGCGGTTGCAAGAATCTGGCTCCAACGCATCCACTAGCCGTCCCAGTCCCAGCAATGGCTTGATTGTGAATGAACAAGGACGGCTAGGCCCCGGCTCGCTGGTGTTGCAAGAAGATGGCAGCTACTATCAAGAGCATTCTTTCTATGGCACGTCTGGGCAGACCGTGACCATTTCCATGGAAAGCAATGAATTTGATACCTATCTCATCCTGCTGGGGCCCAATGGAGAACTGGTTGACCAAAATGATGATGCAGGGCCCAATACCCTCAACTCACGCATTGTCACCACCCTGCCACGCACCGGCACCTATGTGATTTTGGCTAATTCCTACGACAACACGGGACAAGGGCGCTATACCCTCACCGTTCGCTAAGTCTAGGGGCGATCGCCTTCCATCCTGCAGCGATCGCCCTCCATCGTTACCGCAACCCTAGCCAAGAGAAAAGATCTTGGCGGGTGGCTAGCTCAATCAACAGCAGCACGATGAAGCCCAGCATGGCAAAGCGGCCATTGATCTGTTCAGCGTAGGCTGTCCAGCCAAAGGCGGGCGTTGGCGCAAGGGGTTCAGCGGATTCAGCAACGGATTCAGCGGGGACAGTATCTGGAGAATCGGGTTGGGAGGTCATACGTGGTCTACACAATTCAGCCTGAGAGCAGTCTAGCGCAGATTCTGGCGTAGATTGTTCCTCCTACCCAGCACAGATCAGGAGACCGGCGACTCGGCTTCTAACTGTTCCACCGCTTCTATCAGCGATCGCACCTGGGCCTGGCCCTCTGATGCTTCAAAGGTCAGGGGTAGTTTGCCACTGGCTAACATCCGCAACCCCAGAGGCCCCAAACTCAACAGTCCCGGCAGATCGCGGAAGGAATTGCCCACCACCTGAATGCCAAACTTGCGCTCATCAATCCAGCCGCCCTGCTTCACCAACTCGACGAGTACCTTGCGATGGCGCACCGAACGGCTATCGCTAGCATCCTTGCGATCCAAAATTTGCTGCTTTACGCGCCCAATTTGATCCATAGGAGCTACATCCATGGGACAGACACTATTGCACAACTGGCAGCGGGTGCAGCCCCAAACGCCTTGATTGCCATCGTTATAAGCATCTAGGCGAGCTTCCGTCGTATCATCCCGCGCATCGAGCACCAAGCGGGCAGCCTTGGCTAAGGCATGGGGGCCCACAAAATCAGGGTTGACCTCCAGCGCATTGCACTCCGAATAGCAAGCGCCGCAAAGGATACAGTTACCGTTTTGGTTGAGGCGATCGCGCTCCTCAGGACTCTGCAAAAATTCCCGCTCCGGCACCTGACGGCTGCTAGTACTCACGTAGGGATCCACTGCCTCCAGGCTATCCCAGAAGGGAGCCATGTCCACAATCAAGTCTTTGAGCACCGGCAAATTTCCCAACGGTGCAACCGTGATCGTAGGCAGTGCGTCACTAGGGGAGCGATCGCTCCCTTGACTGGCTTGAATGGCCTCCAAGCGAGCCAACTCACTGCGCACATTTTCCTTACAGGCCAAGGCCGATCGCCCGTTAATCCGCATACTGCAGCTACCGCAGATGGTATTCCGGCAATTTTTGCGAAAGGCCAAACTACCGTCCTGCTGCCACTTGATCTGATTCAAGCAGTCCAGAATCGTACTACCTGGATCGATATCCAGAGTAAACGACTGCATATAAGAACGGGGCTGCAGCCCTTGGCGGAGAATATTGAATTGAACCTGCATAGTGTTGCGAACTCTAGAGGAAGAAGACGGCGGATACAGCCGGCCCGTAAACGAGTCACGCAGCGCGCAACCCGGCAGCACCCCATCCATACCAATCCGATCTGAGCGAAACGTTGAATAGAGTAACGTACCACTCATCTGCCGATCGCTAGACTGATGATCAGGAGTCTACCCACGAACCTAGCTACCAGCCTAGACGACCAGAGCAGCTAGCCTAGGAAATATAACCAAAGATACATGTTTGCTAAGCGTGAGTTTAACGGGTGTACTCTTTGTCACCCTAAACGGGGCAACGTATAGGAAACGATCGTCTCCGTTATGGGGCGCTGTTAGGCGAAGCCGTAACGCACCGTTTCATGAGGCTTGGATGCGTTGCTAGGTCGAGGAGGCATCCATCAGGATCAGGAGACGGGTTGTGACAGCCCGAACGATCGTCTCCGTTATGGGGCGCTGTTAGGCGAAGCCGTAACGCACCGTTTCATGAGATGCGTTACGCTGTCGCTAACGCATCCTACTGATGCTACGGGTACTAGGATCAACGACGTTCCCTTCAACTTCGCTCAGGGAACAAGGCTCAGGGAACAATGGTGCCCTACTACAGGGAAACGTTTCGCCACAGAGTGCTAGAACAAGAAGCTCTAGGCAGACTCCAAACAAGCCTGTCGCCCCATCAGCCAATAGGTTTGCATATCTCCCTTACCTTTGATGTGAATCATCCCGCGAGACTCAAAGACAAACTGATGGTTTAGTAGTTCATAGGTGCTTTGAGTGACCTGAATACCATCAGAGGTGCCATGGGACTCCATGCGGCTGGCCACATTCACCGCATCCCCCCAGAGGTCATAGATAAACTTCTTGCTGCCAATCACCCCTGCGACCACCGGCCCAGTGTTGATGCCAATGCGCAGACGAAACGGCTCACCATCATCCCGCATGAAGGTGCGAATGGTGTCTTGCATATCGAGGGCAATATGGGCGATCGCTTCTGCATGATCGGCACGCGGCACCGGCAATCCGCCCACCACCATGTAGGCATCTCCGATAGTTTTAATCTTTTCCAAGCGATACTTTTCCACCAGATGGTCAAACGCGCAGAAAATGTTGTTGAGCAGTTCCACCAGCTCCGTCGCCGGCAGCCGTGAGGCCAGAGGCGAAAAATCTACAATATCGGCGAACAAAATTGTCGCTTCTTCCACAGCAGAGGCGATCGAGGTTTGGTTTTGCTTCAGTTGGTGGGCAATACTCTGGGGCAAAATATTGAGTAAAAGCTGCTCTGATTTTTGCTGTTCGCTCAACAGCTCAGCCGTGCGTTCTGCCACCCGTTGCTCCAAGACGGCAAAAGATTTTTGTAGCTGATCGGCCATTTGGTTAAAAGCATCCGCCAAGCCTTGCAACTCCGTAATATTCCGCACCTGGATGCGGGGCAGCGTATCAGAATGAGATAGGCTGGCCCTAGCTGCACTGTCCGCAAGGGTGCGGCTTGCTTCACTAAGCTGCAGAATGGGATAGGTAATCCAGCGGGCCGTCAACAGCCCCACCCAGGTAGCTGCCACCAGCGCCAGCAAACAAAGGGCAATGGTGGTGCGCGTGTTGGCATAAATTTGCCCCATAAAATCTGATTCGGGGATCACCACCACAATCAACCAGTTGAGGTTTTTGCCATAGGAAACCGAGTCAACATGCACCAGTTGCCGTTGCCCATTGCGATCGCGAAACTCAAGCTGTTGGCGACGACCAATGTCTTCCAAACTGTTGAACTGAGTCTTGAGAAACTGAGCCGTATCTTGAATGAGAGGATGGGCCACGTCAGTGGCCGCTAAACGAGTGACGCGATCGCCCTCCACCACAAACGGCTCATCCTCCGTCGATGTGGCCACCAGTAAACCAGATGATTCCAGAATAAACGTCTGGCCAGACTGACTCACCTGCAGCGATCGCAGCATGTCATTAATATGCGACAGCACAAAATCGGTGCCAATCACCCCTAAGATTTCCCGATCCATGGTGTAAAGAGGCTGGGCCAAGGTCACCTTAAGACGTCGTTCTTTAAAATCTGGATAAATGCTGGTCCAGGTTGGTTCACGGGCCTGCATAGCACTCCGAAACCAGGGACGTAATCGGGGATCATAGAAGCGAGTTTGATCTAGGACTTGAGCTGGCCGTCCTAGTTGATCAAGGGCGTAGCTGGTGAAAATACGTCCCGTCTCATCCCCCGATCGCCCCACCTC
>DATNRH010000506.1 GCA_036703605.1 Candidatus Obscuribacterales bacterium
ACTCAGGCGCATGGTGACTTCTTTGAGGACAACCTTGTTCAGTTCCTTTAACTGAGCTTGGCATTGTTCATCGGTGATTGCTGGCTTGCTGGGTCGTAGGTACGTTTTGACAAATTCAATGATCTTGCCAAGATTCCCTGTCCAACCGGCGATCGCCGCCGTTGCCATCGCCACCAGTACAAAACCAGCTAACCCCCAACCAATGTAGGGGTTGCTGTTCATATAGGTTAGGGCTTGCCCAACTTTGGAGGGTTCAGCTTCCGCAACCGGTGATTCTGCCAGCAGCCACAGCAAGAATAATGCTTGATTCACGTCGTAACTCTGCCATCGAGATTGTTATGGATGCCCACAGCATAGCCTTGCCAGGAACTTTCCCTAACTTTTATGCGGATGTTCTAACATTCTCGACAGAACAGCAACGCGATCGCCCTCCATGCTCCATCAAGCTGACCTCGTCTTGGATTTGTAGCCTTTTACTAGGACGATCGCCACCAACCCGATCACTACTAGCAACGTAACAAATGAGGCTATGGCCTCATTATGGGTCAATCCGCCAAACACATTGACAGACGGCGATCGCAGCTTGAGAGCGATCGCCCGTGAGACGGATGTGGCTTACATCGATTGCTCTTTTATGTCCGATAAAACTTGATGAATAACCGTAGGAGAAGCAATGGCGTTGATCGCCGTAACATATCCCCTCCTACCTCTTAATTATTGGCGACCGAAGTTTAAGTTTTAGTAAAGCAATTCTGGATTGTATAAATTTTATTCGCATAGAGATTTTGCCAGCAAATATACGGATGTTCCTGAGATCCAAAAGGCTATAGGGTTGGACAAGAAAGAACCAATAGCACATCGCTGAACAGTAAATGCGCGGCTGATGGGTTGTCATAGTGTCCGGCCATTGTGAATGGGCTTGGCAGTCACCGCGTTGCTGTATGTAATGAGTCCGTTTATGTTCGGGATAACTTTAACAGAATGGCAGAAACCTCCTCCCGTCTGGAGTTAAGCGGGTCTCGACAATTTACATCCTGGCTAGCCCAACAGCACCTGAGCCTAGCCTTCACAACCTATCAAGCCGGAAAAGTATTTTGGATTGGGATTCAACCCAACGGTCAGCTATCGGTCTTTGAACGCACCTTTGAACGCTGTATGGGCTTGACCGTCCATCACAATAGCCTCTACCTCAGTACGCTCTATCAGCTGTGGCGTTTTGAAAATAGTCTCAGCCCCGGCCAAGCCTACCAAGGCTACGATGCCGTCTATGTGCCGCAGATGTCCTACATCACGGGTGATTTAGACATCCATGATGTGGTGATGGCTGAAGGCAACCCCCGCCCAGTTTTTGTCAATACGCTGTTTAGTTGCCTAGCAACCGTTAGTGAAACCCATAGTTTTGTCCCCCTCTGGCAACCGCCGTTTATCAGCAAGCTAGCTGCCGAAGATCGCTGTCATCTCAACGGCTTAGCGCTACGGGATGGGCAACCGCGCTATGTGACGAGCGTGAGCCGCAGTGATGTGGCTGATGGCTGGCGCGACCATCGCAGAGATGGCGGTTGCGTCATAGACATAGAGAGCAATGAAATCATTGCCACAGGGCTATCGATGCCCCATTCACCCCGGTGGTATGGCGATCGCCTCTGGCTGTTGAACTCTGGGACTGGCGAGTTTGGGACTATCGATACCGCAAGCGGCCAGTTTGAAGCAGTGACCTTCTGCCCCGGCTACCTGCGTGGACTAGCGTTTGCCGGAGACTTTGCCATTGTGGGGCTATCAGAACCGCGCCATAACAAAAGTTTTCAAGGGTTGCCGTTAGATGACGCCCTCGCAGCCAAGGGGGCGGCTCCGCGCTGTGGCATTAGCGTGATTGATCTGCGTAGTGGGGATCTGGTGCATTCCTTGCGAATCGAGGGATCTGTCTCTGAACTCTATGACGTGGTGACGATACCCGACCATGTCCGACCTATGGCGATCGGCATTCGCTCTGATGAAATCCGTCGGGTCATCTCCATGGGCGAAGCCTAAGCGCCACCGGTTCACGCTACCGGGATGGATCAACCACGAAGACCCATTCATCAATAAACCAAATAGATAGGAAAAAAGAGATGAGTTTTGCACCTGTTTTGAACCTTTCCAGTATCAATGGCAGCAACGGCTTTCGCATTGATGGCACAGCGGCAGGGGAGCTTTCCGGTTGGTCGGTGAGCGGTGCCGGGGATGTTAATGGCGATGGCTTTGATGACCTGATTATTGGGGCACGCGGTGCCGACATCAACGGTGCCGAGTCCGGCTCCAGCTATGTGGTCTTTGGGAAGGCAGGTGGGTTGAGTGCGACCTTCAACCTCTCTACGCTCGATGGCACCAATGGCTTTCGTCTCAATGGCACAGCCACAGATCACTATTCCGGTGATATGGTGAGCAGTGCCGGGGATATCAATGGCGATGGCTTCGATGACCTGATTATTGGGGCCTATGGTGCCGACCCCAACGGCGGCAATTCCGGCTCTAGCTATGTCGTCTTTGGGCAGGCCAGTGGGTTTAGTGCCACCCTCAACCTCTCTACGCTCAATGGCAGCAACGGCTTTCGCCTCGATGGTGCAGCAGCCTATGACTTCTCTGGTGATGCGGTAAGCAGT
>DATNRH010000507.1 GCA_036703605.1 Candidatus Obscuribacterales bacterium
TTCCTTGCATCATTCTCACTAATGAATCGGTAATCGCTAGCCCCAATCCAGTGCCAGGATGCTTGCGGCTCCGGCTTTGATCAACCTGGCGAAACGCTTCAAAAATATGCTCAAAATCCTCTGGAGCAATGCCGATGCCCGTATCTTGAACGACGATCTGCACCATGCTATCCGATGGATCGGAAATGGATACTGATATCCTGCCCGCATCGGTAAATTTAATGGCGTTGGCTACCAGATTAATCAACACCTGCCGTAACCGGTTTGGATCATTAAAGGCCTGCGGTCGCCTTAGATCAATCTGTACGGTAAGCTCAAGCTGTTTTTCATCCGCCAGCGATCGCAGTTCGTTCACCGTAGAATTCACGACGTCTGATAGTACGATTGTATCGGGGCGAAGGTCTAGCCGACCTGCTTCTACCTTGGAAAAATCTAAGATCTCATTGAGCAAGGCTAAAAGCTGTTGTCCGTTGTTGAGAATTCGCTGGATCATATCCTGCTGCTGCGGCAGCAAGGTACGTTTTCCAGGTCGGAGCAGGAGTTGGGAAAAGCCAATAATTGCATTCAACGGAGTGCGTAGCTCATGGGACATGGTGGCTAAGAATTGAGACTTAAGCCGTGATGCTTCCACCAGTTTGATATTTTGAATTTGAATTTGCTGCCGCTGGATTTCCAGTTCTTGATTTTTATGAATGAGCAGCTCATTGCTTTCCCGCAGCCGCTGATTAGCCAGGGCTGCCTCCATTTCTGCCTGATACACTCGCATGGCATTACGCAGCACTCTCGCTAAACTATCGGATGAAATTCTCGACTTAACGAGATAATCTGTAGCGCCGGCCTTCATCAAATCCACCGCAATTTCTTCGTCTCCCTGCCCAGTGAGCACCACAAGCGGCACCCGAATCCCAATTTGGCGAACCTGTTGCACCAGCAGCAGTCCATCTTGATCAGGTAGACGATAGTCGAGAAATACACAATCGAAGGGCGATTCTTGCAGCGTGACGATCGCCTCTGTGCAATTTTCCACCTCGACTACCTCTAAACGAAAGCCAGCTTTGACTAGCGATCGCCGCACGGTCATACGATCGACTTCATCGTCGTCAATGACTAAAATTCTGAGGGTTGCTTCCATGTGACGATTGCTTCCATGTGAGATCTTGCAGGACAAGACAGAAAACCATAGGCTTAATGTCGCTTCTTATGGCATTTCACATAACGCCCAATATTTGTTCAGGGTAGCCATGAGTTCTGCAAAGGTTGTGAAGGTAACCGGCTTGAGCAAATAACCAGAAATATTGAGGTTATAGGCCTCGACTCGATCTTGGTCTTGGTTTGATGTGGTCAACACCACAACCGGCGTTAGCTTCAGGTCAGGGTCGGCCCGCAGTTCTTGGAGAAACTCAATGCCGCCCATTTTTGGCATATTTAGATCTAGTAAAATTAAACGCCGAGCACTTGGCACAACAGATGGTTGCCCATTAACCCCCCGCAACATATCTAGGGCCTCTAATCCATTTTGAGCAATATAAACAGGATTCGTGATATTGCTTTTTTGAAAGGCACGGCGGACGTTCATGACATCTACTTCATCATCTTCTACCAGCAGAATATGAATAACACGTTCTTGCATATACAGGGGAATCACTCCTTTGTTTCCTCTTAGTTTGGTACGCTTGGCTTTTTTATCGTAGAAGGTTGTGCGATCGCTGTCGTCACTCACAGGTGGGAGATTGACTGCGTTCCTGATCTATCATCCGAGATATATATGGACTTGAGACGGGCAGCCAACGACTAGATGAACAAGGGCTCATCTTTGTCTTGTTGGGATGCTCGGTCGCTCTACTCCTTCAGACATACTGCCCGTTTACCCGGACTGCCTCTACAGGTGGAGGTGGATCTCGATCAACCAACGTGTAGGACTGTTAGGCGTAATGTGCCTTTTGATGATGATTAATTGTTGTCCTCCTGTGAGTAGCGATCGCTATTGATCAGACCCATAGAAGATCATACCCATAGGAACTGATGCATCCCTCATCCTAGATCGTTCCTAGATCTCAACGACAAGCCCCGGCGACTGACCATAAAAACACCGCTCAAGTCCACCAACGAGTTGACCTGAGCGGCTGCTATTTCTATGCAAGACCTCAGTACCGTTGATCCAACCGTGGATCAAGAGGATAGGACGTCGGGTGTATCAGGGGTGGCTTCCTCGCTGGCTTCCGCAGGCACGTCTAATGCGTCTATAGGCGGTTCAAGGGAGGGAGCGGTCTGTTGATCGATCGCTTCCGGCTCCGCTTCTGGGATCGCTTCCGGCTCCGGCGTTGGCGCACTGGCAGCGGCTTGATCAAAGATCACCATTTGACTGCCGACTACGGGACTGCGGGCCAACACCGTGCCTGCACTGTCCACCACGTCTAGCTTGTTGAACCCTAGCTCCTGCGATCGCTGCCATAGAGATGCAGCAAAGTGGGGGCGATCGCTCCCTAGACCATTCCAGCCCTCACCCACGGTGACCACCAAGCGACCGCGTAGGAAGTTGGCCTGCACGGAACTCAACGTTATGCCGCTATAGTCCGCCAGCACGTCGGCAAGCTGATCCTGTAAATCGCCAATAAAGGGAGCATCGGGAATCACGTCTTCCGCAGGGCTCTTGTCCGACGGGATGTCTTGGATTGCCTCATCAGCACCTTCGAGATCTTCTACCGGCTCAGGCATCGGTTCAGAAATCGGTTCGAAGATGGGCTCAGAAACCAGAGGTGTATCGGTGAGATCGGGTTCTGCTGAGCTTTCTGGTTCCTGGAACTGCTCGATGGGCACGGGTTCAAGTGGTGGAGGCTCGGGTGCAGGGCTGGAAGCAACCGGTGTTGATCGGATAGATAAGGTAATCCACAAGACCAAGACCACCAGCGCCGACGTCAGGGCACCCACGACTGGATCAGGGAGGCGATCGCCGATGCGTTTGGGCAACAGCACCCGCCCGATTTTTACCCCTAGCGACCACAACACCCCGACGATTGTCCAACTGAGGCCGAGGAGCTTCGATCGCATTGTTTTAGGCGGTGGATTGTCGGCTAGGGGGGCGGAAGCTGCGGACAGTTCTCGATCAGCCTCGGCGGCTTCCTCGGGTTCATCGCCATCATCCTCTAGCTCAAAACCGTCATCCTCTAGCTCAAGATCAATCTCCTCATCCACCTCTTCGTCTTCTGGGTCATCCTCATCTAAACCGCCTGCCATCTCAGAGACACCAGCTAGGGTGGGTGGCGTATCCATGGATGCCGGACTAGCTGGTATTACCGTCGCAGAGGAGCGATCGGTTACCTTAGCAACTTTGGACTTCGCGCGTTTGGGCTTGCTGGATGCAGGTGGTGGTCTATCGGCTAGCACGTTTAATTGCTCTAGCCCCCATTCCCCCACCAAAATGAGCAGCCGCAGGACTAAGATGGCCAGGGCCCGAGCAATGGGAGCGATCGCTTCCCACACTTGACCCACCACCACCAGAGATTGGTCGAGGGTTTCCTGCGCCGTCTTGAGCACCGTGGCTACCACGTCACCCGTGTCTAGGGATATATCCACGGGCTCAACAGGCACCGTCGGTTTGGGGGGAGGCTCGGCAGGCGGCGGCACACTGCTCTCCATCGACTGGTCAGGAGTATCGTTGCCAGATAGGTCAGCGGCCATCTCAGGCTTGTCCTGGGATGCCAGATCACCTGAGGGGCGATCGCGCTCCGATTCTGGCGGGGCTGAGTCAGCAGAGGCGGAATAGATAGCGGGATCCTCAGACATAAAGCAGTTTGGATGGGAGTAGATTCTAGAGACATGGGGAAACAGCGATCGCCCCCGAAGGCTAACGAGGGTGGCGCGATTGATTTCCCAGTCCAGCCTCAATCTATCATTTTGTGATGTAGTCAAATCATCACATCTCAGTGAAAATCCCCTGGCTTCCAGTCCCATTTGTCTAGGATTTGATGTTGCCCAATCCCTTGGAGATACTGGTATAGCGCGATCGTTTCTGCAAGTTGAGTCCGCTATTTTCAGGACGCTAGAATTTATTATCCTTACCCTGAACGTAATACAATGTCATATTGGCTGCGGCTAGTGTGTTGGTTTTAAAGAGCCATGGACGGTCACCATGCTGAACAATGGGAGGAGGCAGGGCGATCGTCAAGCTGCGAGGCTAGAGCACGCCACTCTACCGTCGTTTTCTAGCGCCTTGGCATTATTCAATCGGTCAATCTATCTTCAAAAGGGTCACTTATGAGTGCTTCGATTCGCTTCCTCATGTGTTCTCCCCATCATTATGATGTGGACTACGTGATTAATCCTTGGATGGAGGGAAACATCCATAAGTCCTCGCGCGAACGGGCGCTTGAGCAATGGCAAGGACTTTATCAAATTATTGTAGACCATGCCACCGTTGACCTCATCAAACCCCAACCGGGCTGGCCCGATTTGGTGTTTACGGCCAATGCTGGTCTTGTCCTTGGCGATACGGTGGTGTTGAGCCGCTTCTTCCACCCCGAACGCCAAGGAGAAGAGCCCCACTTCAAAACCTGGTTTGAAGAGCAAGGCTTCACAGTGCATGAGTTGCCCAAGGATCTGCCCTTTGAGGGAGCTGGTGATGCCTTGTTTGATCGCGAAGGGCGCTACCTGTGGGCTGGCTATGGCTTCCGTTCAGAACTCGATTCCCATCCCTATCTCGCCGAATGGTTAGACGTGGAAGTGCTGTCTCTGCGGTTGATGGATGAGCGGTTCTACCATCTGGATACCTGCTTCTGCCCTCTCACCGACGGCTACCTGCTTTACTATCCTCCCGCCTTTGATTCCTACTCCAATCGCTTGATTGAACTACGGATACCGCCGGAGAAGCGGATTATTGTTGACGAACCCGATGCGGTCAATTTTGCTTGTAATGCCGTCAACATCAACCGCATTGTGATTATGAATCGGGCTAGCGATTCTCTTAAGCAACAGCTTGCCCATGTTGGCTTCCAGGTTCTAGAAACGCCCCTTGATGAATTCCTTAAGGCAGGTGGAGCCGCCAAATGTTTAACGCTGCGGGTGACGGAGCCGGTGCTCACCGAAAAGTTTGCCACCGTGGCCTACGAAAGCCGCACCATCAAGCTAGAGGGACATTTACTAGACTCTGGCTTAATTAACCGCGCCCTGGATGTGATCACCGATGGCGGCGGCAGTTTCCAAGTGCTCAACTTTGAGCTAGGTGTGCAGCGGCAGAGTACGTCGCGGGCAGAGGTGCGGGTTTCGGCTCCTAGCCACAGCATCATGGAAGAAATTCTGTCCCAGTTGATCGATCTAGGGGCGATCGCTAACCCCCGGGAAGATCAGGATGTGGATACCGAAGTGGTGGTCAAAGACGGCGTTGGCCCCGATGACTTCTATGTCACCACCATTTATCCCACCGAGGTGCGGGTGAACGGCGACTGGATCCGCCTACAGGGGCAGCGTATGGATGGAGCGATCGTGATTGGCGACACCGCTGAAGGGGCGATCGCTCGCTGTTGTTTGCTACGGGATCTCAAAGAGGGCGATCGCGTGGTGGTTGGCGTAGACGGTATTCGCACGGTGCGCAAAGCCGATGCCCGTGACCAGCGTGGTACTCAAGAGTTCAGCTTCATGGGCGCAGGGGTTTCCAGTGAGCGCCGCGTGGAGCTAGTGGTTGAACAAATTGCCTGGGAACTCCAGAAAATTCGTTCCCAGAACGGCAAAGTTGTGGTTACCGCTGGCCCTGTGGTGATCCACACCGGCGGCGGCGTCCACCTATCCCGTCTGATCCGTGAAGGCTATGTGCAGGCGCTGCTGGGCGGGAATGCGATCGCTGTCCACGATATCGAACAATCCTTGATGGGAACGTCCCTCGGTATGGATATGCAGCGGGGTATTTCCGTACGCGGTGGGCATCGCCATCACCTGAAAGCCATCAACATCATCCGTCGAGCTGGCAGCATTGCTGCTGCTGTGGAGCAAGGCATCTTGACCTCGGGCATTTTCTACGACTGTGTGCGCCACAACGTAGACTTTTCCCTGGCGGGCTCCATCCGGGATGACGGCCCCCTGCCCGATACCCACATGGATCTGATTGCGGCCCAGGCTGACTACGCTCGCCTGATCACCGGCGCTGACATGATCCTGATGCTGTCCACCATGCTGCATTCTATCGGCGTCGGCAACATGACTCCCGCTGGCGTGAAGATGGTCTGTGTAGACATTAACCCGGCTGTCGTCACCAAGTTAAGCGATCGCGGCTCGGTGGAATCTGTGGGCGTGGTCACCGACGTGGGTCTCTTCCTCAGCCTCTTGGTGCAGCAGCTTGATAAGCTCAACGCACCCCAAGCTGTCCGGTAGGTCGGTTAGCTCTAGTCTCCCCTGGGTCAAAAGCGGCCAGGGGGGATTCTGAATTCTTGCGATCGCTCTTTGGCACCCATAAAACAACAATCGCCCCAGGGGGTTGGGGCGATCGCTGCGTGACGAGATTGTGACTTCAGGAGTTTCTAGCTCAGGATCTAGAAACGCTCCAGCAGGAGTGACGAACTTCAGGCTGTGTGTGAACCCTAGGGCTACACAAGCTCCAGCAAAGCGGAAAGCTCAGACGTAATCTGGAGATGACCGCGATAAACCGCTCGCAGCAATCGGTCGATGGCGCGGCGCTCGTCGTCATTGAGTGACTCTTCAAACACGGCTGCCATCAATCCGTAGCGATCGGCAACGGTGAGAACGCCCGACCGGCTTGCTTGGGCAAACAGTTCAGCGATCGCACCCGGAATAAGATTGAGTGTGGGAAACGTAGACATGACGATCAGGAACTCTATGCT
>DATNRH010000508.1 GCA_036703605.1 Candidatus Obscuribacterales bacterium
AATCCGTTGCGGCTTAATTTGAGCTTGCCAAATTGCAGCATTTCGTCTTGATCGAGTTGCGCGATCGCCCTAGAGAATTGGTGCTGTAATACCTGATGTTGTAGGTAATCTCCCACCTCTCGAATGCCATTAATCGTCTGAATAAAGCGATAGACTTTGCCATCAAGCGTTTTTACCTTATATTCTTCCCGGTGAACTCGAACAAATGGGGCAGCCTCCAGCCGACTCAAAGACCATAATTCAGCGACTTCAGAGTATTTGACCACTTGTGCCGGAGATTTGCGGCGATCAATGATCCCCTGTTCATAAACGAAGAAAATCTGCCGAGATGTGGTCAACCGCCGAATGACAATTATCAGAAACACAATCATCAAAATTAAGATTGGAATTCCAATAATTAGAGCAGCCATAAGCAAGACAAATGGAGACAGGAACAGGAGCATCAACAATGCATTGCGATAAATGGGTCGATACCATCCATGGGTACTGATCAGTGCTCCAAGTTCATAACGTTTGGCAAGAGTTTCTATTTGCACAGGATAAATCTCCATTTATTAATAGGTATTGCAGGCAGTATTGAGTAATGCCGATCGCCAATCGGTGGCGGGTTGCCAGTTCACCTGAGCTGGGCTGTAACGAAGGCTGTTGCCATCCAAAAATTCACCGATCGCCCGCGGGGGCACTTGCCATGCCTGACAGTTGCCCAGAAATTGCACATAGTCGGCGTTGGGGCTAACGGTTTCAAAGGTCACCATGCCACCCCGACGAATAATCAAATCGGTGTTGAGATACCAGGGTTCGAGGGAACTATTGGGGTTGCCGAGTTTGCTGTGGCTTTCGGTGCCGGAAACAGGAACCCAGACAAATATCCGATCGGTTTCGGTGGTGGTTTGGGCGATCGCCTGCGAGCTGGTCAAGAGCAGGATGGGGGCGACGGTTTCTAGGGTAGCGTGGATCTGGGCGACGGGTTGGGACACGCACAAAGGGCATCAACGCGGTGCATCCGGGAGAATTGTTCGATCAACAGCATCATCCAAGTGCGAATCTGGGCAGGCAAACAGAATGGTCAGCTCGCCTTCACCCTGTTTGCGCAGCTGGTGGGCATAGCCTTCGGGAATGACAAAGCGATCGCCCGTAGCGACATCAACCGGGGTTTCCCAGTTGACCTCAAAGGCTCCACCTGCGCTTACGACCTGGCCAAAGTGCAAACGTCCAGCCCCCTCAACCACTTCGTAGACTTCACTGCCCTGGGCATGAAAATGGCAGCCCACCTGGTGCGGAATGGCCGCGACGTGAATGCGATAGTCGGCGTCGCCTGCGATCGCCTCGTGGCGAATCCCGACGACTGGGTCTGGGACAGCCTTTGCCAAGGCCTCTCGCCATAGATGCTCTTGAACCTTTAGGCAATGAGCCGGTTCGTTAAATTCCAGCCTGCTGAATACTCGCATGAATGTAATCCTCCAATATTTAGCCTGTACAAATTAACCTTTTTCAAACCGAGGCTTTTGACTCAAGCATCTTCGTCAGACGTGCTTTACTGGCAGATTAGCCAACCATCTACGAGAGAATGCATTGAGTTTCAGGGAAACAGAATCGATAGGAAAGCTGCGATTCGATCGCAGCTTAACCTCTGCAAACGGTTACTTGGCTAGACCGCAGTCACCTGGAAATCAAAGTTGCTTTGAAGAGATACAGCTGTTGTGTCTTGCAGCACTGCCACCAGATCTCCCTTGTACAACACCTGAGTATCTTTGGCTTGGCTGCCACCCAAGCTCTGGGTTTGATCAATGGAGAAGTGCTTACGCTTGCGGACATCGGAAAGATGAACCCGAATTTGATCTCTCTGGGTCTGATCAAAATCGCTAATCACCACATATCCCTCACCCTGGTAATCCCAACGTTTACCCGTAAAATAGCCCAGACCAAAGATATCTGCACCGGCTCCACCCGTTAGCGTATCAATATCGACTGGACTGTTCTCATTCGTGTTCTCATTTGCCAGGGCACCATGGAGCAAGTCATCACCATCGCCGCCGACTAAAATATCGCTGCCAATGCCGCCGTAGAGGCTATCGTTGCCGCCTCCACCTAGGAGGCTATCGTTACCTAAATACCCTTGGAACGTGTTGTGATTACTGTTGCCTAACATGTGATTACCAAGCTTATTGCCATAGCCATCACGGCTATAGCTACCTCCTAATCGCAGGTTTTCGACATTTGCCTGTAGCCGATGGGTCGAACTATAAGACTCGACCGTATCTATACCCTCTCCCTGATTTTCTTCGATGCTAAGAGCGTCGTTTGCGCCTAATCTCAAGATATAGGTGTCGTCACCAGCTCCACCAATAAAGCGACCGCGTGTAGAGGTGAATAGTACATCGTTCCCTTCATCGCCATACAGAGTATCGTTACCAAGCCCCGCGCTTAAGACATCATCGCCAGCTCCCCCAAGCATCCGATCATCGCCATCTCCCCCATACATCTGATCATCGCCATCTCCCCCAAACATCAAGTCATTGCCAGTATTTCCATACATCAAGTCATCGCCAGCCTCGCCCATCATCGAGTCATCGCCATCTCCCCCATACATCCGATCATTGCCATCTCTCCCAAACATCAAGTCATTGCCAGTATCTCCATACATCGAGTCATCGCCATCTTCCCCATACATTGAGTCATGTCCATTTCCCCCATACATCGAGTCATTGCCATCTCCTCCAGACATTGCGTCATTGCCATCTCCTCCAGACATCCAATCATCACCGTCCCCACCAAACATCGAATCATCACCGCTAAAACCTTCCATCTTGTCGTGACCACCATAGCCTTTGAGAAGGTTATTCTGACTGTTACCCTCAATGTGGTTGTCCAGATTATTACCTGAACCAGAGACCGCAGGGCTGCTGTTCGCTAACGTCAGATTTTCTGTGTTTTGAGTGAGTTGATAATGGTAGACAGAGCTAACAACCCGGTCTATCCCTTCATCCGCTGCTTCTATAACTTGGTCGGCATCATTATCGACGTAGTAAGTATCATCGCCAATGCCGCCATACATAGTGTCAGCATCCAAGCCGCCATCTAAAACATCATTTCCATCAAAACCTATCAACGTATCATTGCCGTCGCTGCCATACAGCTTGTCATTATGTCTGCCTGCTTCAATGCGGTCATTACCTGACCACCCAAACAGATCCCAGGCAAAATACTTTGCATCGAACGAATACAGCTTGATTTGGTCATTGCCTGTCGAGCCAGACCGCACTCTTCTTTCTGGCATAAAATTAGTCATTTTGGTTAGTC
>DATNRH010000509.1 GCA_036703605.1 Candidatus Obscuribacterales bacterium
GATCGCCCAAGACTGGAAAGACGACCCCGATACCCTTCCCTGGCTCAAAGACCGCGTGCAACTGGATGACCATTGGCAGGTACGCAGTGCGGCGGTGAGGGCGATCGCCCAAGACTGGAAAGACGACCCCGATACCCTTCCTATGCTCAAAGACCGCGTTCTACAGGATGATTATGGGATTGTGCGCAGTGCGGCAGTGGAAGCGATCGCCCAAGGGTGGAAGGACGATCCCGATACCCTGCCCATGCTCAAAGACCGTGTTCTACAAGATGACGCTTGGCAGGTGCGCCGTGCGGCGGCAGCGGCGATCGCCCAAGGATGGAAAGACGACCCCGAGGTCATTCAGTTGCTGTTACAAGTCGCGATGCAAGATCCCTTTAAACGTGAAAGCCGTTTTCAAGACAATCCTCGCCTAACTGCCCTCGAAGCCCTGCTCCGCCAAGCACCGACTGCCCCGAATATCATGGAGCTGCTGCGCGATAGAGCTGAACATGATGGAGATGAACAATTACGGGATTGGGCACAGGAGAGATTGGGTAGTGCTATATGAAGCCGAAGGGCACCCTAGTCAACCCACCTGCAAAACCTGGGTGGCTGTTAGGTTCAGATTGCCCAGCAGTGGCGAGACCACAGATTCATCCCCAGAATATACCGCCTCTTCATAGAGTCCCTCCACCCACTCCAGCACCGTCACCCGCTGCTGCATCGGGTCTACAATCCAATATTCAGCAATGCCCCGTGCGGCATACTCCGATCGCTTGTAGCGATAATCCCGATTCTCCTGCCCTGGGCTGACCACCTCAACCACCAACAGCGGCGGCGGCATATCGAGCAAGACGAGCGATCGACTGGCTCCTGCTAATGCAGCAACTCCCTCGTCTGAGAAGATCACCAGATCGGGGACACGCACGGATAGGCGAGTGCTACTCACCGCAACCTTTGTCTTCATTGACAGGCGATCAAATGAAATCCCCAGCTTCAGGAACGTCGCCACCAAAAACATTGCGATGCGGCGGTTAAGTTCACTCTCAGCAGGCATCGCAATCAAGTCCCCATTTTCTAGTTCATACCAGTTATCCGTTCCATCGTCATAGGATAGGAATTCCTCAAAGGTCATCTTTGCAACGGCAATCGTCATCTCCCTACCTCCTGACACATGTGACGGCCCCCTGCATGACGTTGAAGCCGAGTCTCTCCATTATCCCAACATCTCCTTCAGTTCAAGCATCCCCTTGTGATGTTGAGTCCGGTTGAAAGGTCATATACTGGGATATCCTGCATTCAATTCCCCGCTTCGCCGCCCCCTTGGCAAGGGAACTACAGATATTGGGGTTCTGCCACAGCCTTGAAGTCTACCGCCGCTGCCGTAAATCCTTGGCCTTTTGCCGCAGCCGCACAAAGAAATCCGACTCGGTGATTTCCGCCACTTGGCTAGCCCGCTTCGCCTCATCCACCTCAATGCGCAACTCCTGCAATTGCTCTTGCAGCTTCGCCTCTCGCTGCCGAGCGGCCTCCATTTGCCGTTGGTAGAACAGCGCATTTTCAATCGCCGGGGCAGACTGAAGGGCGATCGCTGTCAGCAGCTTCAAATCCGCTGCGGTATAGGTAAACAACTCCGAGTGATGGATGCTAATCACCCCAATGACCCGATCCAGGGCCTTCATGGGCGCACAAAGGAGCGATCGAATACCAGGGACAACCTCCCCATAGCGCACATCAGCGACCACATCATTGACAATTTCGGAGATCCCCGTCTTGGCTACATAGCCAGCAATCCCCTCTCCCAAGGCCGTCTTAGGTTCCGCGACTGCCGGATCCCCCACCATGAGCTGCAGATCCAAGACCTGGGTTTCAGGATTCAGCAGCATCAACACAGCACTGGTGCCATAAATCAACCGCTGCGCTTCCTCTAGGGCAACCGTGGCAACGGTGGACACTTCTCGACAATGGGTTAACTTTGCCGCGATGTTGTAGAGCAGATTAATTTCTCGATATCGATCTAATACCTCATTGGCCAGGGTTTTCTTTTCCACAGCGCGCAGAGCCAGATCGGAGAGTAGGGACGCTAAGGGCGCGGCCTCTTCACCGCCCTGCACCCAACCCAACGTTTCCTCACCAACAGCGATCGCATAGCGGTCAGCCTCTACTTGGCCATCTTCACCCGCCAACACATTACCCTGGACATCATAAACCGCTAGAGGGAGATGGCTGATCTGCAGAATGCGCTGCGCTAAGGGCAAGAGCTCCTTGCGTAAGATAGATCGGAGCCGAATTTCCGCCATGGGCTTATAAACCTAAAATTTGCTGGGATTTTTGTAAAATTTCATCTGGATCAAAGGGTTTCGTCATGTAGATATCTGCACCCATGTTCTCACCCTTCTGCTTATCAATTTCCTGCCCTTTGGCCGTCAGCATGATGATGTAGGTGTTACGAAGATTGCTATCTTGCTTAACAGCCGCACAAACCTCATAGCCATTCATCTTGGGCATCATGACGTCTAAAAAGACGAGCTGAGGGCATTCACGGCGAATTAGGTCTAGAGCCTGCTGCCCATCACCTGCTGTCAACAGTTCTACCCCTTCATCCTCCAAGTCTTCTAGGGTTTGTTCCATCAGAGCCCGAATATGGGGCTCATCGTCCACAATGAGAATTTTTTGTGTCATGACATCAAGAATCTTAGAGCTAGGATGAATGCTGGGGTAACTCGTCCAGTGGCTGATCAGCTAGCAAGAAAAAGCATAGATTTTCGGCTCCTTTTTCCCACTGAAAGCGCTTGAGGATATCGTGCTGCTCCGCATCCGTGATGCTGGCGATCATCATGTCCGGCTTGGCTAAAACCACCTGACTTAAAAACTCTTGGCGGTTGTAAACCTGAACATTATATCCACCGGTGCGCAGAGCGCTCACCAGCCCACTCGTTGTGGATACATCGTCATCGACAACCAAAACGGTTTTCTGGGATGCACCATAGGAAACTAGCCGATCAACCTCATGGATGAGATCGCTGACCTCTAGCGGTTTTGTAAAGTAGCGATCGACACCTAGGCGGTAGCCACGCTCGCGATCTTCTAAAATGGACAGGATGATGATGGGGATGCGCGAGGTTTGAGGATCGCTTTTGAGGGTTTCGGCAACCTGAAAACCATCTACCCCTGGCATCACTATATCTAAGATGATCAAACTAGGGCAAAAACTACGCACTTTTTCGATCGCTTCTTCACCATTTTCCGCTTCTTGCACCTCATAGCCTTCCGCTTCCAATTCCTGGCGCAACAGGTTACGGATGTTGGCATCATCATCCACCACCAAGACGCTTTTGGCAGCAGGCGTTAGGCTAGAAGGCTGGGGCAGGTAGGCTTTGAGCTGCTTTAGAAGGTCATCCCGGTTCACTAAGGGGCGATCGCTCTCCTCAGAATCAGAAACGGCATCTTCTAAAAGCGGCAGGGTGAAGTAGAACGTACTACCCTGGCCTAGTTCACTTTCCACCCACAGCTCCCCGGCGTGGTGTTCAACAATTTGCTTACAAATGGGTAGTCCGAGACCCGTCCCCTGGGGCTTATCGGTGAGGGTATCGCCCACCTGCCTGAATTTTTCAAACACCTTAGGCTGATCTTCGGGCGCAATGCCGATGCCACTGTCGGTAATACCCACCACCAAGCGATCGCCCTCCTGTCTAGCCTGACAGCGCACTACCCCGGCGGGGGTGAATTTGACCGCATTGGAGAGAAGGTTGATGATCACCTGAATAATGCGATCGCCATCGGCCTGCACCATGGGCAAATCTGGCTCAATATCGCGCTGCAGATCCAGCGACTTTTGCTCAAATAGAGACGTGGTGGCTGCGATCGCCCGATCCATCAGTTCATCAATCCGCAGCGGCTGCATATTCCAATCTACTCGACCCGCTTCCATTTTGGCGATGTCAAGTAAGTCATTAATTAATGCCGTGAGGCGCTCTCCTTCAGACACAATGATGTCGATATTGTCCCCCACCTGGCGGGCTGTCCGTTCGACCTTGCGATCGCCCTCGGGCACTAACGGCAGCAAAACATCCTGGAGTTTCTTTTTAATAATCTTGGCAAATCCTAGCACCGAGGTGAGGGGTGTCCGCAGCTCATGGGACACGGTGGAGATGAAATCGGTCTTCATGCGATCGATTTCTTTCTCGGAGGTAATATCCTGCACTAGGATGACGGCACCAATATAGTCCGTAGCAACGCCAGGAATATCTGTTATTTCAGATTTGCCATTCTCAGATTTGCCATTCTCAGATTTACCATTCTCAGGTTTACCATTCTCAGACTCACTGCTAGCGGGTCTGAGAATCGCCGTTGCGGATGCCTTACCCACCCGTCCTCCTCCCAGATCCAGCTCTGTTGTCCATACATCTTGGGGCGATCGCATGGTGTTTCGAACTAGGTCTGCTACATCATCGCCTAGGAGGGTCTCACAGGACTTATGCTCAATATCTTCTTCCGCAGACAGGCTAAACATTTTTAGCAATGCTGGGTTATAGCGGGTCACACGTCCATAAATATCGGTGACCAGCAGCCCGTCGGCCATATTGTCAATAATTGAGGATAAGTAAATTAAGGTATCCTGTAGATCGTGTGTGGCATCTGCAACCCGCTGTTCCAGGGTATAGCTATACTCCGCCATCTGCTGGTTCGAGTCTCGCAATTGCCCCGTCATCTGATTAAAGGCGCGGGCCAGTAGCCCAATCTCATCGTCTGTTAACACTGGAGCTTTCAGGGACAGATCTCCGTCTGCCAGTTGAATAGCAGTATTGGCGATCGCCATGATCGGCTGGGTAATACGTCGAGAGAGGAGATATACGGCGACGAGGAGCAATCCAGCAGAACTCAGTCCGATCAACAAAATTTGGCGGGCTAGTTGGCGAGCAGGGAGGAA
>DATNRH010000510.1 GCA_036703605.1 Candidatus Obscuribacterales bacterium
ATCACCACGCCCCCGGCCAGCATCAGGCTCTCCCCCGCTGGCACCGCTAGCCGTCCTGCATTGATCAGCGTTGCGGCTTCCCCCGTAAAGGCTAGGGCCGTCGGCGTCCCCACTAAATTGGCATAGTCTAGTCCTGTGCTCGTCCACCAGCGATCGCCAAACTCCAGACTCGTCGCCGTTGTTGCCGTAAAGGATCCGCCCACATCCAGACGGGCATTGGGGCCAAAGATGACCCCTGCCGGATTGATCAGCCACAGATTCGCCGAACTACCACTCACCCGCAGCAAGCCATCCACCACCGATACATCACCACCCACCACGCGCCCCAGGATATTCTGCACCGTGGCCTGGGTGCGAAAGGTGGCCCGCTGTCCGGCATCTAGACCAAACTCGTCAAAACTATGGAACAGGTTTGCCCCATCCCGCGATTGCTGCCCGCCACGAATCAGGACGCGATCGCCCTCCTGAAGGACCTGCGTAGTTGTACCATCCGGCGTTACCTGTGCATTTACAGGCATCGCCCAGCCAATCACCGCTGTCACGGCAACGGCTATCCCAGTCATCCCGTTGTTCATGCACCCTGTCCTTCATCGCGCCCTACTCTATGGGTTCGGCAACGGCTGTGACCCCACATGCCAAGCCAACGCCAGCCTATAACCTGTCTCTTAGTGTTGCACTGAACTTAGTCCCCGAGACTCAATTAAGCCTATTTTGTTTCGCAACCCCATGGGCGGGCCACAAACCTCAGACGGCTGGGTCACTCTAGGATGAAGGGCGATCGCCCCTCGTCCAACCGTATAAGTTCTGAATCTTGGTGAAATCCGGATACCTGACCTCAATATAAGTCAGTCTAGATTCTTTGCCGCAGCCCTATGGAGACGAGAGGGCGATCGCTAGTCCTCTATTGCTCTGGCCGACAATAGATCGTAAGAAAAACTCAAGCTCCTGAAGTCGGAAGTAATTTTTCCGGGTTATTTGCTTAGGCTTAGAGTATTCACCCCAAGATCTTATTGCTTCAATGTCTCGACGTTTGGAACGCTTACTCAACTTAGATGCGCTGATTCGTGCAGGCGATCGCCCCACAGCAACGTCTTTGGGAGAAATCCTAGAGGTCACAGAACGTACAGTTCGAAGTGATTTACACTTTTTGCGCGATCGCTTTCATGCGCCCTTAGAGTGGAACCGTAAACAAGGCTACTACTATAACGATCCAACATGGCGATTGCCGAGTATTTCCCTCAGCAAAGGTGAACTGTTTGCTCTGACCTTAGGAGCCAGGATGCTGGAAGCCTATGCTGGGTCTGCCTATGCCCAAGACCTGCAGTCTGCGATCGCCCGACTAGCAGAACGGTTGCCGGAGGAATCGTGGGTTGATTTACAGATAATTGCGGATGAACGCATCATCTTTAGGTCTGGAGCTGAAATTAACCTTGATCCATTGATCTGGCATCAGCTTGAAACAGCCTGTCAGCATTTTAAGCAGGTGCAGATGACCTATTACACTGCTAGCCGCAATGCACAGTCTGAGCGGAGATTTGATCCCTATTTACTCCATGTTTATCGGGGGACGAATCCCTATGTTATTGGCTATTGTCACAAACGTCAGCAGATTTTGTGGTTTCGGGTCGATCGCATTCTAGGGTTAAACCTGTTGGATACAACTTTTGAAAAGGATCCAACGTTTGATGCAAAGCAATATCTATCCTCCATATTTCAGCATGAGGTGGGAGGAACGCCAACTCAGGTTCAAATTTGGTTTGATGCTAAGACAGCTCCCTATATTCGAGAGCGGCGTTGGCATCCAACCCAAACTCTCACGGAGCATCCTGATGGAGCGGTGACGCTGAATATGGTGGTGGGTGGGCTCAATGATGTGAAGCGTTGGGTATTGGGCTATGGCAAGGGAGCGATCGCCCAAAAGCCACCGGAGTTGGTGCAGTTGGTTAGGGATGAAATCAATGGCATGCAACAGCAATACGGGGAAATGCCTTCACAGCAAGTTTAATATTTATCCAGAGGTTACATAGAAATGCAAGAAAGATTTTGGGCCAAGACAGGTCGTGGAGAATTCCTAGGTAATGGACAACCCAAGTATCATCCAGTGATTTGCCACTTAGCAGATACGGCGGCAGTAGCGATGAAGATTGTAGAGAGTTACCTCAGTTCTGTGGCGATCGCCACCCTTGAACGTGGGCTAGGACTGACAGGTGAATCGCTGGTGAAGTGCTGTGGTTTTCTGGCGGGATGTCATGACTTAGGCAAGATTAGCCCAGCGTTTCAGTTCCAGGTGAGTGAGGTCGGAAAAGCTTTGGTAGGTGAGCATTTTTATGATTTGTGGACAAAGCTTCCAGATACAAAAACGCCTCACGGACTGGTTACAGCCAAGACAATG
>DATNRH010000511.1 GCA_036703605.1 Candidatus Obscuribacterales bacterium
GTCGTTGATCGAGCCTTCCCGCAGGAACTAGGGGATGTCTCGTAAGGGTTGTGGTTTTGGCTTCGCTCAGCCAGCGTAGTCTTGGGAACGCTTACCATGGTTTCACCTGTGTTTAGATAGTGCTGCGGGTTGCAGCGGTCAGTAGCCCTAAAATCCATCGCGCTGAGTGACCCATCCTTGGTTTGCGAGTCACTCAGCCCTAAGCCCGGTCTATAGAACAACAAATCGGGTTGCAGCCACGAACCCAGCGATCGCCGAGGCTCCTAGGGAGAACAAGGCAGAGCCAAAGACCCACCAAGCTGCCTGCGCCGCCATTTTGCGCGTTTCCCGCACCTGCCGTTGGGCTTCATCTTTGATGGATTGCAGTCGCCGCTGGGTTTCCTGTTGCACCCGCTCCACTTGATGCAGCACGTTGTCCCGCGCGGCTTCAACCTGGTCAATAATGCTGTTGGCATCGGCTTCAGAGATGTCATCACGGGAGCTGATCACCGCCACCAAGGTTTCCCGGTCGAACTGGGTGAGGCGATCGCGTAGGGCATCTAACCCCATCTGCGGATCATCAAACAGTTGGCTAAAGTCCCGCTTGATTCCCTCATAGTTGAGTTCGGGGCGTTCCAAGCCATTCAGGTAGCTGCGAACATTGTCGAACCCCTTATCAATCGTGGACTGCACCACGCGCTGCACTTTTTGGAGCTGTTCCACCACCGCCCGGAAATTCGCTTCCACCTGATCGGCAATGCGATTGGCTTCTTCCTCCGTCATGTCATCCCGTTGGGCTAGTAGCGCCACAAAGGTAGACCGATCGAAATGGGAGACGCGATCGCCTAGGCTACTCAGCCCCGCCTGGGGATGCTGCAACAGCAATTGCAGATCGCGCTTGATGCCCTCAGGATTCAGTTCTTCCTTCTCGGTGTTTTGCAGATAGCTTTCCAGGTTGGCTTCAAAGTCCACAGCCTGTTGCTGAATCCGACTGGCCAAGCGCCGGGGTGCTTTGATGATGTTGCGAATGGCGGCTTGCACTTGGTCAATGGCGTGATTGACTTGCTCCTCCGTTAGGTCATCCCGCTGGCTCAAGAGTTTGACCAGGGTTTCTCGATCCATGTGAGACAAGCGCTCTTGAATGGCAGCACCACCTGCTTTTGGATCGTTCAGCAACGTGGAGAGGTCATGCTGGATGCCTTCGGGGTTGAGTTCATCCAGATTGGTATTGCGGAGATAATCCGCTAGGGCTTGAGTGGTTTCGTCGTACTGCGCTTTAGCTTTGCCTGCCAGCTTTTGTGGAGCCTGCAAGATGCTATCCCGTACCGATTCCACCTGATCGATCACCTCGTTGACCCGGTCTTCGCTAAGGTCTTGGCGCTGGCTCAGGAGTTGCACCAAGGTTTCGCGATCAAACTGCGAGAGGCGCACCCGCAGAGCACTCAAACCCGCCTCTGGATCGTCCAATAGGGTTTTTAAGTCCCGCTGGATGCCTTCGGGGTTGAGTTCGTCCTGGTGGGTATCGCGCAGATAGTCGGCTACCTTCTGGCGCAGTTCTTGGGCTTTCGTTTGAGCCTGGTTTTGCAATTCTTGAGCTTCAGACAGAACGCGATCGCGGGTGCTCTCTAGCTGATTCACCAGTTCGTTGGCCTCTTCCTCGCTCATGTCCGAGCGCTGGCTCAGCAGTTGCTTTAAGGTGTCCCGATCAAACTGCTGGAAACGATGGCTCAAGTCCTCGAATCCCGCCTGTGGATCTGACAACAGAGTCTGAAAATCTTGGCCGATCGCCTCGGGATTTAGTTCTGATTTGTGTGTAGAGCGCAGGTAATTTTCCACCTGACTCCGTAAACCTTGAGACTTTTCCTGAGTTTCTGCTGCCTGAACTGTGCTAAACACCTCGGCCCGAATGTCTTCTAAGTAGTCTGCCAAGTCCTGAGTTTTTTCTGGCGTAAAGTCGTCTCGCAGGCTAAGCACCTGGGCAAAGTAGTCGCGATCGATGAGCTCCAGCTCTTGGCGAATAATGCCGGGATCTGCAGCGGCATCATAAATCACGTCGCGAAATTCCTGCTTCACCGTTTCCCGGTTCAGTTTCCAAGGAGACGAAAACAGCAGGTAGTTTTCCAGATCTGCCTGGATCACACTAAACGGTTTGGGCTGGCTGGCAGACTTGCCGTTAGCGTGACCATTGGCGTGATCGTTATGGTTGCCATTCGACTGCAGTAAATTGCTGCCAAAGGTTCGCAGTTGGCTACCAATCTTTTCGATATCGATATCAGAGATATCAACATTTTGCAGTACCCGGCTCAGCAGCGCTGTCGTGCCAAACTGCAGGGCCTGACTGGTCAGGCTACCGCTGCTACCGCTGGGCTTGCGCTGGGCTGACGTGGTTTTGATCAGGTCATTTAACTGCTGGCTTAACTCACCCGATTGCAGATCGTCTGGATCTGCCGACTTGAGCTGCGTCAGCAATGCCTGTGGGTCAGGCTGATTGTTGGAACCGACCACCTTTTTCCAGGCAGCTTCTAGCTGATCGGTGATGCTGTTGATATCGCGCTTCGAGAGATCGGTGCGGCTGCTCACTAGCTTCACGAAGGTGTCGCGGTTGACGTTCTTGAGCAGATCACTGCTAGCGATCGCCCCTAAATTCGCATCCTTCAGCAAGGTTTCAAACTGTCCGCCGAGCTGATCAACATTCAACTTTGGTAGCTGTACTTTATCTAAAGAACTTTGCAGTGTTGTCCGAATCGTATCAGGATCAAAGCCTGCGGTTAACTCCCGCCGCACCGCCGCCGTAATGTCTTCAGCGGTAGACACCATCTGGCTTTTTGCCATATTTGCCCCCAGCATTGCCGTACCTGCACCGAGTAAGCTTTGCATACCAGCCGTCGCGGTGCTGATCACTGAGCCGAGCAGGGAACCCAAGGCTGTGGAGCTAAGCCAAGTTAGTGCAGTAAAGAAAACTGCCCAGATAATGATCCCGGTAATTGCCCCCAACCCAGGACTGCTCAATAAACTGAGTTTGACCGCTAGAAAACAGGCGGCAAATAGGGCAAGACTGACGCTTACTAGTAGACCCAATCCGACTTTGGTTTCAATACCGTGAACGGTGTCGCCCAGGCTCTCAGAATCACTATTGCTACTATTGCTTGATGGACTATCGGGGGTGGCAATGACCGCGATCGCTAGGTTGGTCAAGAGCAGTTGAAAGGCAAAGGCCATCACGACCCC
>DATNRH010000512.1 GCA_036703605.1 Candidatus Obscuribacterales bacterium
GATCGCTAATGTCCACCGAATGGCAAATCACCCCCTTCACCTCCCCTTTCAGGTCTACAAAGGGACTGAGAGTGGTTTGATACCAAGCCTGGGAGCCATCCATATAAGTAATCAGCTCATCAGGAATTTGCTTCGGCTGGCGCGATCGAATCACCTCCCGATTGTTCGCTAGCCACTGCTCATACTGTTCTTCTTGAGGAACAGGCACCAAGTCAAGCTCCTGCTGCCCCAGCAATGCATCTGGGGTGGTGCCATGGATCGCCGCCGCCGCGCGATTCACCTCTAGAAACCGCCCTGATTCATCTTTCACCGCCACCAAGCTGGGCATACAATCAAGCAACTGCCGCAAGAAGACCTTTTGCGCCTCGGTCTCCCGCTCCACCTGCCGCTGTTGGGTAATATCTCGAATGATAAACAGCACCTGGTCAGCGCCACAGGGCACCACCCGCACCTCCTCATGCCGCACCCCCCCATGGAGCTCAACTTCCTGTTCATACATGTGGAGTTGCCCCGTAGCTAAAACCTGCTCAATACAGTTCAGCTTTTGCTTGAGGAGCTTGGCTGAAAGGGGCGTTGATAGGCGTTGGCCAATGGGTTTTTGATCTTGGGGCCAGAGGTCAATATGCTGGTTGGTGGGAATGTAGTCGAGGTAGATACCCTCCCGATTCACCCGAAACATTAAGTCGGGAATGGCACGCAGGATGGCTTGATTGGTAATATCGCGCTGCTGGTAGCTGGCTGTAGCTTGCTCCACTTGGTCCTGCACAAGCAGTGGTAGACGCTCAGCCAACTGGTTCATAGCCTGGGCGATCGCCCCTAAGCCCAGGGAAGGCACCATTCGATAGTCAAACTGCCCCCGTGCCAAGGCCCGCAGCCCCGCCGTCACCGGACGTAAAGGCTGCACCCAGCACCATCCCAGCATTCCTGCCGTGAGCGTCAGCCCCAGGGTAAACAGGGCCGTCACTGGAGCGATCGCCCCAACCCATGCCTGATGGTGAACCAGGTACCCTACGGTATAAATGCTGAATATGGCTTGCCCCAAGAAAAGGATCAACCAGATGGTAATTGGAGCAAGGATCGGGGATGAGCGGTTTAGACGCATGGTTGACCAAAGCCTTTCAGCCTAAAGCACAATAGTTGCCGGTATCGGGGCATTGAGACCCAGCCTCTTCAGCGTAACTGCTAAATTTACGGAGGTTTCTAATACACAACAGGTTACAAAATACTGACTACACAGTCCATGCGGTAGACTTCGCATCCCACTCATAAATGGAATGCAGGAGTTGCCCTTACTCAACACCATGGGTCTAGTGATTAGCATACCCAAACCAGTAAAATAAATCGGCCGGGCTATCCCATGGATATCGAAGGTTAGTCGTTGAACGATCGATGAATAAGGGGGTTCGACGATCGCGACTTAGATGAAAACACTACTTAGATGGTGACAACTCACCCCCAATGCCCCAGGGAGAATCACCGATTTGGTATAGTGGCGATCGCAACAGAGAGGACTATGGATTATCGTAATGCAGGGGTTGATGTAGAAGCTGGGCGGGCCTTCGTGCAAACGATTCGAGGGCTGGTGGACAGCACCCGTCGCCCGGAGGTGCTGGGGCAACTGGGCGGCTTCAGCGGATTGTTTGAGCTATCGGGACAGTACCAAAACCCCGTGCTGGTTTCGGGTACCGATGGGGTGGGTACCAAGCTGAAGCTGGCGCATCAGTGCGATCGCCACGATACCGTGGGCATTGATCTAGTCGCCATGTGTGTGAATGACGTGCTCACCTGCGGCGCAGAACCGCTGTTCTTTTTAGATTACCTAGCCACGGGGCATCTGAACTCAGATCAGTTAACCCAAGTTGTTGCCGGGATTGCCGCGGGCTGCCGGGAGGCGGGCTGTGCCCTGTTGGGGGGCGAAACGGCGGAGATGCCGGGCTTCTATAATGCTGGAGAATATGACCTAGCGGGTTTCTGTGTGGGTATTGTGGACAAGGCCCAAATTCTCGACGGACGTCAGGTACAGGTGGGCGATCGGGCGATCGCTCTGGCCAGCAGCGGCGTCCATAGCAATGGCTTTAGCTTAGTTCGCAAAATCTTAGAGGTTTCGAATACGGCCCTCAGCGATCGCCCTTCTGGCCTAGAGAGCCCCCTGGGTGACCTACTGCTGACCCCCACCCAGCTTTACGTCAAGCCTGTCCTAGCCGCCCAGAAAGCTGGACTAGAGATTCACGGCATGGCCCACATCACCGGCGGTGGCCTACCCGAAAACCTGCCCCGGGCCCTGAATGTGGGCCAAGCGATCGCCCTCCATCCCCACAGTTGGCCCATTCCCCCCATTTTTGAATGGATTGAGCGCACCGGCTCCGTCCAGCGCAGCGATATGTTGAACACCTTCAATATGGGGGTTGGCTTCGTGGTGTTGGTGCCTCCCGCCGTGGAAGCCGCAGCGATCGCCCACTTCCAAGCGCATAACCTACCGGCCTGGAGCATCGGGGAGGTGATCGAAGGCGCTGGGGATGTTGTCTGGACAGCCGACTGGTAGCGGTTGACCCACTCTACCCCTGCCCTAGAAACTCAACGTGGGGCAAAAACCGCTCCACCAACGCCGCCCGACTAGCCACCAAGGTGGGATAGGGGCGGCGGCTGTAGTTTTGCCCAACCTGGAGGGGAAAAGGCGATTGGCGATCGAGGGGAATCCAGTTCGCGCCAGCAGCTTGAGCGATCGCCCACACCGCCGCAATGTCCCAGATTTTCGGCGTCGCTTCCACACCGCCCAGGGCCGTCCCCGTCGCCACCGTCAGCACATTGTAGGTCGCCACGCCCAACATGCGAATTTTGCAGGGAAACGGCGACTTGAGCACCGCTGTACTGCGGGCGCAGAGGTTGAAAAACTGATTGTTCGACGGTTCTGCCCCACTGGTGTGGATAGAACGATGGTTGAGAAACGCGCCCTGGGGCATGGGCAGCCCCGAGTCCCCCGGCCAAAAGCCATGAAACGCCTGGGCAATCGGCGGCAGATACACATAGCCAAAGACTGGAGTACCACGATAGAGCAAGCCGAGGGAAATCCCCCAGAGGGGTACACCTCGGGTGAAATTG
>DATNRH010000513.1 GCA_036703605.1 Candidatus Obscuribacterales bacterium
CAAAACGCCAGAGAAAGCCCTGGATCTCTGATGAGACCTGGAAACTGGTCAACCAAAAGGCATCGCTTTGGCATCACTGGCCGGTGGGCTCGAATAGGGAAATCCAAGCTGAGGGTTGTCGACTTGGGCGCCACATCCAGAGCTCCTTGCAAAAGGACAGGAAAAAGCGCACTGAGGCTGCGGGGGCTGCTATTGAACCAGCGCTCCAGAATGATGACCTCCAGGAGGCCTGGATGCGGCTGAAAGCTTGGTATAAGGATGCCAGTGATCGCCCACCCAAACCAGCTCAAGAAGTGGAGAAGTATGGCTGAACGTGACGGTGCAACCGACGCAGAACGCCAACCATGGGACCTCCTTGTGGTCTCCTTGGTGCAACACTGCTATGCCTCAGGGGATCTTCCTACGGAAGTCACCTGGGCTAGCGTTGTCCTCCTTCCAAAAGAGGATGGAGGCATCCGTGGCATCGGACTACTGGATGTGGTCTGGAAAGTGCTAATGAAAATTGTAGACACTCATACCTAGCGAGGAGTCTCCTTTCATGACTGTCTCCATGGCTTCCGGCCTGGACGCGGCATGGACACTGCCATAATCGAAGCCAAGTTAGCCCAACAGCTAGCAGTCATCCATCAGGTGCCTTTCTATGCACTCTTTCTGGACCTCTGGAAAGCATACGACATGATGGACCGGGACCGTGCTCTGTCTATCCTGCAAGGATATGGTGTTGGCCCAAAGGCCCGACACCTACTGCGGACCTTCTGGACAAGACAGCAGATAGTAGCCCGGCAAGGTGGATAGTACCATGGACAGCCTTTTGAGGCTAGCCGTGGCGGCACCCAAGGGTGCATATTCATGCTGACGCTCTTCAATGTTGTGGAAGACAATGTCTTGAGACACTGGCTCTCCTTGGTCATTGATGACAATGGGACCATCTCTCGGGACGGCTTTGGAAGAACAGTAGCTGAAAAGCTGGTGTTATTCTATGCAGACGATGGTTTGGTCAGTGCCCTCGACCACTCCTGGCTACAGGTAGCATTTGATGCGCTTGTCGGCCTGTTTCGTTGCATCGGTCTGAAATGTAATGTAAACAAGACTAAGGCAATGATCTGCCATCCAGCTCCGATACCGGGACCACTGTCCACTGCGGCTTACCACCACAGAATGGATGGTGTTGGTGACTCCTACCACCAACGCAAGCGCCAAAAGGTGACTTGTGGTGAGTGTGGAAAGGAGATAGCCACTGGATCTCTCCGACAACACATGCGTAGCCAGCATGCCATTGAACTGCAGCCTGCCCCACTGCAGGCTCCAGCTGCAGCGGCTCCGGCACCTTACGTGTGTAGCGTCCCAGACAGGACCCCTGTGGTCTACTGTCCAGTTGAGGACTGCCCAGGAAGGGCACACTCAAAGAGAGCGCTTCGGGTCCACTTCATGAGACGACATCTGCATGACATCCTTCACATACTGGAGGAGGGACCCGTCCCACTTCCCAAGTGTGAGTCTTGCGGAATGC
>DATNRH010000514.1 GCA_036703605.1 Candidatus Obscuribacterales bacterium
TAGGCCCGGCTCATATCTGGGAACCGGGGTCCCATCTCATCCAGGTTAGGGCCACGCAGCGGATTCAATCCGGCCATACCGATAAGGTTCAGGTGGTCTGTAATTAACATCAGATCACCCGGGGTGTAATCGGGGTTGACCGCGCCAGCCGCATTGGTGACAATCAAGGTTTGGATTCCCAGCCGCTGGCTCACCCGAACTGGCAAACCAAGTTGGGCGATGCTGTATCCCTCGTAATAGTGCGCCCGCCCCTGCATGACCATGACATCTTTGCCCTCCAGCTGTCCGATGACCAGGCGTCCCTGGTGACCTTCAACCGTGGAAACAGGCCAGGAGGGCAGTTCCTGGTAAGGGATCAGCGTGGCTTGTTTGACAGAATCTGCAAGGGATCCCAATCCCGATCCTAGAATGAGGGCAACCTCAGGCTGGGAGGATATTCGCGCCCGGATAGTATCTGCAATCTGATCGATTTGTGCAAGCGTTAAGAATTCAGTCATAAGTACAAAAATTATTATATCATGCCTGTTGTTTTCTAATGTTGGGTGAGGTTCTCTGTAATCGCCATCATGGTCCAGCGGGCAAGGGTCGTTGGAAAGAGCTGTGGAAAGTGTTACCTTGGCTCATCTGTGATCTTTGGAATGGTATAGAGGTTAGATTTTATGAAGCGCATCCGGCTGCCGCGAAACCGCGGGTTTAGGGGAATCGTGCAAGCCCTCGAGTGCTTAGTTATTGGTATCCAGGTGCTTCTTACACAGTGAGGTTTACACTGTTGAGTACCATTTTAAATGCCTGCCCGGCTTTTAGAATATCCTCATCTCCAATCCAGTAGTGCGTGACCAGCCGGAAGCGGCGCGAGCCTGCAACTCCGACTTTCACGCCTTGGGTTTCCATCTGTTGGGCCACCTGGGAAGCAGTCAAGGGTAGATCGTCCTGCAAACAGCAGAAGATCATATTGGTTTGCGGAGTGCCGGGGTCAAGGACCAACCCAGGGATCTCTGCCAGCATCCCGGCCAGGCGCTTAGCCCGGGCGTGATCTTCAGCCAGGCGATCGATCATGGAATCAAGAGCTACCAAACCAGCCGCAGCCAGCACTCCTACCTGACGCATGCCGCCCCCTAACTGCTTGCGGACGCGGTGGGCGCGGGCGATAAAGTCGGGGGAACCGCACAAGAGCGATCCAACCGGTGCGCACAGCCCTTT
>DATNRH010000515.1 GCA_036703605.1 Candidatus Obscuribacterales bacterium
CCTCAACAGCGGTGAGCCAACCGTGGAGGCTGGATGGCTGGATTACAGGGGCAAGGTTGAGTGGCCTATTGAAACCATATCGCCAACCCACTGGATGCCCCTTCCAGCAGCCCCAACCCCGCCAAAGCCAGAAGACAAAGGAATTGACCCCATGTATCACGATGGTGATGCAGGAGGGTTTAATTACTAACCCCGCCAAAGCCATGAGTGAGAAACAATCTTGGATTAATTGCCCCCTATGCGGAGAACCAGATATGAGATGCGTAACAAATGAAGAAGGTGAATCGCTCATAAGTTGCACCAATCATGTGTGTCCATCCAACAAACCTAAAGCCCCCGCACCCGAAGCCGTTGATGTGAAATGCAAACACGACCCGTCATTCTGCACGATGCAATCATGTAGAGAAAGCATGGTTTGCTATAAGATAGCCCCCGCGCCCGAAGCCGACTGCACCTGTGAGAGCAATGGCGGGACATGGCTCGACCCTTGCCCAAAACATGACGCGCCCGAAGCCGACAGCACCAGCGAGACTCCGAGCAAGCGTAAAGTCGAAGTGTGGGCAAATAACCACAAGCATTGTCCAGCAATGGTGGTTGACGCATCCGACTTCGCATGGGCCATGCAGCAAGTTGAGGCGAGAGAGCGCGAGCTAGCCCAAGCCATCAAGCAGCGGGATGAGGCGCAGCGTATTGGCCCAATCGAGCCAAATTTCTACACGGCCAAACTAGAACAGCAACTCGCCACGCTCAGGGAGGCTTTGGAAATAATTCTCAAGGAAGATTCAAAAATTGGCGTGAAACTTGTGGCTGAGACCGCCCTCGCCAGCACCAACCAGAACCAGAAAGAACAGCGACCATGAACGAACAACAAAAGGCGGACGAAGTTATACAGCAGCGGATTAGATACAACCCCAACCAAGAAGAAAAAGCAAATGGTTCGCCTGCGCCCGAAGCCGACTACACCAGCGAGACTTCGCTTTGTGTTACGGTTGGCGATGGCAAATACACAGTGAGGCAAGATGAAACTGGCAGATTAACTGCGCTACGTTACGGAGAGCCGTGGAGAGACTGCTGTGGCGATAGTCTGATTTACACGCTTGCTGCCGAGCTAGCCCAAGCCATTAAAGACAGAGATGCGTTAAAAGAGTGCTGCGAATTAAGGCTGACAAAACTTAATGAAGCCATCAAGGAGCGGGATGAAGCGCGAGAAGATGAAAAGGTTTCTATAAAACTAATGCACCTTAACCGTAAAGACAGAGAAAAAGCAGAGCAGCAACTCGCCACGCTCAGGGAGGCTTTGGGGTCGATCAGGCAAAGGCTTGGCGACTTCCAAGAACCGTGGTCGCCACGGGAAAAG
>DATNRH010000516.1 GCA_036703605.1 Candidatus Obscuribacterales bacterium
ATGCCCTGATGAAATCCAGTCAAATCCAATTAGAAAAACATTGATAATCAAATACTTCATCAGATGCTGTTGCCACTGGAGACGACGCATCTGATCAAACTCTTGGCGATCGCGCTGAACTTGCTGACGGCTCAACCATTCCTGCTCAGCCAGGGTTAAGTCATCAGCAGAAATGCCCAGCTCGTCAGCTATTTCCAGCAATTGGCCGTGGGTTAGCTCTGCCCGATCACCTTGGCGGGCGATCGCCAACTGTAGAATATTTTGTACATCTTCGGGGCTGTAGAGTTCTGACATGAATGACCCTTCTTGCAGTTCAGCCTATCTCCGTTATACAAAACCCTATACCAAATGGGGAGAATTCCTATGAAATCTGGCGAAACAGCCTTTCGTTGGAACATCTAGCAGGTTCGAACTCAGCTCCCTAAACACCTTCAGGATGATGTCTAGAATAAGATCCCACGAGGTCTCGCCCATAGAGTTCTATGGAGTCTCCGCGCCGCCGCTGAAGGCGCCATCTAACCGTAGCTTAGCGGGTTAGTTCTCTCCAAAAATCCCCCATAAAGGCGATATGCTGAAATAGCTCAGCTCCTACTGTTGGCTACCATTATGACTTCTGTACGCCGATTTCTGTCGCGCTTGACCCGCCTAGGCAACGACCAAGCTTTCCTAGCTTTCGTTAAATATATTGAGTCTGGTGTCTCCAAAGTCCTCGGTCTGGCAATGGTGTTGGTGGTGTTGGTGGCCGTGGTTGACCTATGCCTCTTCTTGGTCAGCGACCTACTATCCACAACCGATCGCTTCTTTGCGACAACCCTGTTTGAAATTTTCGGCTTATTCTTAAATATCCTAATTGCCCTAGAAGTCCTAGAAAATATCACTGCCTATCTACGCAAACATGTGGTGCAGGTCGAGCTGGTGATCGTCACCTCACTCACCGCTGTTGCTCGAAAAATCATTATTTTTGACTTTAGTAAGGCCACAGGTATCGACCTCATCGGCCTAGCCGTGGCAACCCTCGCCCTATCCATCAGTTACTTGATCATTCGCAACATCAACACCTCAGAAGACGCCTGAAGCAAGACCTGCTTTCCTATCATCAAGCCAATAGCCCAGGGCGATCGCTCTGGGCTATTGTTGTGATTCTGAATTAACTCAGCTTAACGAGGATGATGATGCATCCGTCGCTCTAGCCGTTTATTAACCTAAGCTAGCAGTGTCATAGCCTTGGCCAACACGTTATCGACCGTGAAGCCAAACGCCTGTAAGCACACTTCACCAGGCGCAGAAGCACCAAAGGTATCGATTCCAATGACATCACCTTCGCCACCCACATAGCGGCACCAGCCAAAGGTAGAGCCAGCTTCTACCGCCAAGCGCTTGGTCACAGCCTTCGGCAACACAGACTCTTTGTAGCTAGCATCTTGGATATCAAACATCTCCCAAGACGGCATGGATACGACGCGCACCTTCTTGCCTTCAGCCTGCAGTTTCTTAGCGGCTTCAACACAGAGATGAACTTCACTACCTGTACCAATCAAAATCAGGTCAGGCGTGCCGTCGCTATCCGACAGGATATAAGCACCCTTAGCCACGCTATCAATCGAGCTGCCCACCAAGTTAGGCAGGTTTTGACGGCTGAAGGCAATCAGGGTAGGGCCGTCCTGTTTTTCCACAGCGACCTTGTAGGCACCAGAGACTTCGTTACCATCCGCCGGACGCATGACGATCAGGTTAGGAATCACCCGCAGCGACGCGATGGTTTCCACCGGCTGGTGGGTGGGGCCATCTTCACCCAAACCGATGGAGTCGTGGGTCATCACGTAGATGACTTGGGCTTGCGACAGAGCCGATAGGCGAATGGCTGCCCGCATATAGTCTGCGAACACAAGGAAGGTGGCGCAGTAGGGAATCAAACCGGAGTTGTGCAGAGAAATCCCGTTACAAATTGCGCCCATACCGTGCTCACGCACGCCAAAGCGCATATTACGGTTTTGGTATTGTCCCTTCTGGAAGTCGCCAGAGACTTTCAATTCCGTCAGGTTGGAGTGGGTAAGGTCAGCAGAACCACCGACTAATTCAGGCAGCGCTGGAGCCAAAGCGTTCAGAGTCGCTTGGGAATTCTTGCGGGTAGCGATCGCTGCATCGTCAGGGGTGTAGGTCGGAAGGCTATCTGCCCAACCTTCTGGCAGTTTGCCCGCCAACATCCGTTCAAATTCAGCGGCTTCGGCTGGATACTTGGTGCGGTAAGCAGCTAGGGTTTCCTGCCACTCGGCTTCATAGCTAGCGCCACGTTCCACAGCTTTGCGGAAGTGAGCCAGCGCATCTTCGGGTACCACAAAGGGCTCGTAGTCCCAACCGAGTTCCTTACGGGTTGCTTCTACTTCAGAAGCTCCCAAAGCGGCACCGTGAACACCAGCGGTGTTTTGCTTGTTGGGCGATCCGTAGCCAATGGTGGTGGTGACTTTAATCAACGAAGGACGATCGGTCACCGCCTTAGCAGCAGCGATCGCGTTGTTGATGGCTTCTAAGTCAGTATTACCATCTTCCACATGCTGCACATGCCAACCATAGGCTTCAAAGCGCATGCCTACATCTTCAGTGAAGGCAATGTCGGTGGAACCATCGATGGAAATGTGGTTGTCGTCGTAGAGAGCAATCAGCTTACCTAGACCTAGGTGTCCAGCCAAAGAGCAGGCCTCGCCAGAAACCCCTTCCATGTTGCAGCCATCGCCCAAAATCACGTAGGTGTAGTGATCAACCAAGGTTGCATCCGGCTTGTTGAAGCGGGCAGCCAGATGGGCTTCCGCCATGGCCAAACCAACACCATTAGCAATCCCTTGGCCTAGGGGGCCGGTGGTGACTTCTACACCAGCAGTTTCAAAGTTTTCTGGGTGTCCGGGGGTGCGAGCGCCCCATTGACGGAAGTTCTTCACGTCATCTAAGGTGACGCTGTCATAGCCGGTTAGGTGCAGCAGGGCGTACTGCAACATACAACCATGCCCCGCTGACAATACAAAGCGATCGCGGTTAAACCACTGAGGATTTTTGGGGTTAAAGCGCATGAAGCGATCCCACAGCACAAATGCCATAGGAGCAGCGCCCATTGGCAGGCCGGGGTGACCAGACTTCGCCTTCTCAACAGCATCGATCGCTAGAAAACGAATGGAGTTGATGCACAGTTGTTCTAGTGATTGGGTTGCGACAGTCATAGACTCTTTACTTCTCAACGACGGTTTAACGCTAGGTTCGACAGAATGGGGTTTTGACACAACCCCCATCGGGCAGCACTCCCATCATCCCACCAGTGACTACGATCAACAAGGATGACGGCAACGACTGTCAGACAGCCGCTTTCGGTACTGTTTACTCTAAAATTTTATGAACTATTGATCACCAAAAATTAGGCTGAGCGCCTCAATTCTTAAGGCAGCAGGTTTGGGTTGAGCCTGTTGTGGCCCTAACCCAGCGATCGCCCAGCCATGCGATCGCCCAAGTGAAATAAGTATAGTTACCTATTAGAAAACCTTAAACTTATATATACCTCATTATGGGGGTCAATATGAAGAAAAAAGTCAACCGAGCCCTATTTTTTCGTCATGTTGCTGTAACAATTGCAACGGTTTAGGCAAAACATGGCAAGGTTTAACAAATTTCACCGAAACATTTGGCTATCTGTGCTGCAGCACAGAGGCAAGCGATCGCTCCCAGGGGAGAAGATGTAGCTATGGTCAGCCTGGTTAAGGCATGGACTAGATCGAAGGTTCAAATGCTTGAACGTTTCCAGGGTTTCTTGATGTCTAACCCATGGGACTCTAGCTATATCTGTATCCTATACAAGGCAAGCGATCGCCTGTCTGCCTACGGTCGGTACTTGCGGAACACGAGGGTGACATTATGCCCACCAAACCCAAAGGAGTTGGAGAGGGCAACCTCCACCGGCATTTGCCGACTTTGATTCGCGATGTAGTCTAGATCGCAGGCAGGGTCAGGGTTTTCTAGGTTGATCGTAGGAGGAACGCGATCGTGGTGTACAGCTTTTACCGCCGCCACTGCTTCAATGCCTCCTGATCCTCCTAGCAAGTGCCCCGTCATCGATTTCGTGGAGCTAATGGCAATGTCATAGGCGCGATCGCCCAAGGCTGTTTTAATGGCCGTGGTCTCTGTGGAGTCATTGGCTGGGGTGCTGGTGCCGTGGGCGTTGATATAGCTGACCATATCTGGCGTCACGTTGGCATCTTTCATGGAAAGCTGCATAGCGCGGGCAGCACCTTCTCCCCCGGGCACCGGCGAGGTCATGTGGTAAGCATCACAGGTCATGCCATACCCGACAATCTCTGCATAGATGCGTGCCCCACGGCTGAGGGCATGATCCAAAGCTTCTAACACTAGAATACCGGCCCCTTCTCCCATGACAAATCCATCGCGATCGCGATCGAAGGGACGACAAGCATGGGCTGGATCGTCATTGCGAGTAGACAGGGCCCGCGCCGACGCAAATCCGGCAAAGGAGAGCGATCGCACCGCCGCTTCTGCACCACCACAGATCATCGCCTGGGCAAAGCCACGCTGCACGAGACGAAACGCATCTCCCACCGCATTCGAGCCCGCAGCACAGGCCGTCACCGGGCAAGAGTTGGGCCCTTTTGCGCCAATGTGGATAGCCGTTAGCCCTGCGGCCATGTTAGCAATCATCATGGGAATCATGAATGGGCTACAGCGATCGGGACCACGGGTCAAATTAATTTCCTGTTGATCCTCCAGCACCTTCAGCCCACCAATGCCGGTGCCAATCACAACGCCAATTTGCTCAGCATTGAGATCGGTGACCTCTAGCTGGGCATCAGCGATCGCTTGCTTACTTGCAACTACCGCAAACTGGGCAAACCGATCCATCCGCTTGACATCTTTCCGGTCTAGATAGTCCAGCGGCTCAAAATCTTTTACTTCTCCCGCAATGCGGCAAGCATGGCGAGACGCATCAAACAAGGTAATTGGAGCAATACCGTTTTTGCCGGCTAGTAACCCGTCCCAGTAGTCGGACAACGTATTACCAATCGGCGTGACGGCTCCCATACCGGTCACAACGACTCGCTTATAATCAGAACCTGCACGTACCATGGCTTCAGGCGTAAGGGACGTTAACAACGACCTGCAATGACGTGAGCCATCGCAGCACTGCGGCTGACAACAATTGTGATGGTGCTGCCTACAGCTTGATACAAACTTGAATCTCAAACATGATGCAAACGAGCGATCGCCCTTAACCTACTCAACAGGTGGCAATGCGGTGAACTATGCCCCCTTTCACCGCAGGCGAACGCGTTTGGGGGAAGCCATCAACTATGCTGCGGCTTTGCTGTTGATGTAATCGACGGCAGATTGCACCGTGGCAATTTTTTCAGCCGCTTCATCAGGAATTTCAATGTCGAATTCTTCTTCCAGGGCCATGACTAATTCCACCGTATCGAGGGAGTCTGCACCCAAGTCATTGGCGAAACTTGCTTCCGGTTTCACTTCGTTAATGTCAACACTGAGTTGATCTGCAACTATCTTCTGAACTTTCAGAAACGTTTCGTCTTGGCTCATAGTTTTCCTTCTGCTTTTGACGTAGCCTATACGAGCGGTTAATGGATGCCTTTTTTGCCCAGACCCATACCGACCTCAATAATTCACTCACCCCATACAGG
>DATNRH010000517.1 GCA_036703605.1 Candidatus Obscuribacterales bacterium
CCTACAGCTTTGAGGTGCAACATCTCTCTCTCTCACTGCATAGGGCAGTATTTGCCTCCGATTTCAGCCCGTTCCTGGCCTGACTGGCAGTTCGGCCCCGTACACAGGCTGGACGGGACAGTATTCCTGTAAGCCAGAACTTCTGACGCCCCAGCATCTGGAACAGACCCGAACAGCAACCCCACGTGTCCGCTTCGCCAAGGTGACTGTGCAGGTGTCGGCGGATGCCAAAATGGAGTCAACTGCCCTGTTCCCACCCAAATTTGCAACTTCCCCTCTATCACGCAATGGTGGGGCACGGCCTGGTGGGCGTCCTCCTATCAAGGTAGGGCAGTTTTGGGTTCACAATGCAGGGATCATTACGACTGGTGTACCCAATGGCGTCTTCTACCCCGGAAACACTGGCCTTTCAGGGTTCCAAGCCTCTCCTTGCGCCAACACTGCCCCACCGCAAACCGTCACAGGAACAGGCGGCCCTCCCACCATGCCTATCACGCAACCTATCCCCTCGCCCCCAGTGACGGTCTCTGGTTCTGGGTCAGGAGGAAGCGCCCCGGCCCCCGTTACTACCCCTGCTGGTGTCACCGGCCCGATGCCGAATGCCTCTCCAACCCCAAGCCCTACGCCACCGAGCCCTGTGGGCCCGTCCGCAGCGTCGAGCCCTAGCATTCCTGTCGTTAGCAGCAGTGGCGAAGTGCCGCCACCTGGCTGCAATGTAGTCGCTGCAGGCGACTGCTGCGTGACGGCTGACTGCCCCACGGAAGGCGAAGTCTGCTTTGGCTCGTCTGAAGGCGTGGCTGGTACCTGCCGGGCCGAGACAGACGGGGCCACAGCCCTCGCACTTTGCAGCCTAGCCCTGCTTCTCCAATAAACCGCGTACCGCGCAAACCACTTGCAAAAGCGAGTCTCCAGTCTCTTTATGCGAGCTCAGGGCCTCTTCGGGTTGATCTGACCTTTGCTAGCGCGGTGTCTCATCGTATTCAGCTTCTTCTCCATGCTTTTCACCCTCTCTGAATCGCCTTCTAGCTTAGGGGAACTGCGCAACGTTACCCTCCTTAGCTCGCATTTGCTTGAGTGTTTTTTCAACTCTCTTAATTTCTTCTTCAAGGACGAGGCTGGGTGGGGTAAACTCCCCTGTGGATTAGGAAGAGAAGGCATGTTTCTACCTCGATGGCTTGCTTTTGACTCCAGCATAGCATCTGCTATTCTGCCTTCAATGTCTGAATATCAATACAACGACGGCACCCTGAAGTTTTTGTTCCATAGCACTAAGCTTCTCAGCCTTTTCTGTTTCATCAGCTTGTTCATTGTTCCGAAGATTCTTCTATGTTACAAACTAGCTACCTCTATGGAACGCAGTAATTGTTGCTTGCGTTCAT
>DATNRH010000518.1 GCA_036703605.1 Candidatus Obscuribacterales bacterium
AAGACTATTTGGCTCTGGAAATAGCATCTGATAGTCGTCATGAATACCGCCACGGAGAAATCATCCCGACGACTGGGGGAACTCCTGCCCACAACGAAATTACTCGCATGTTGGTGTTTTTGCTCACGGCTGACTTGCGAAAGCAGCCCTACAGCATTTTTGTGACGGATCAGCGCCTCTGGATTCCAGACTTAGATCACTATACCTACCCCGACATAATGGTGACGGCCCGCCCCCCAGAGCTAAAACCAGGCCGCAAAGATACGGTGATGAATCCGATTTTGGTAGCGGAGGTTCTCTCCGACTCCACGGAAAAATATGACCGGGGCGACAAGTTTGAGGCATATCGCACGGTTCCGTCTTTTCAGGAATATTTGCTCATCGCCCAGAACAAACCCCATGTTGAGCAGTATGTCAGACAATCCGAAAACCAATGGCTGTTTACAGAGTATCGAGGTCTTGAGCAGTCTTTGACCTTGGTCTCTGTCAATGTCACCATTGCCCTTGCCGATCTGTATGAAGTCATTACATGATGTTGCCAATCATTGGTTTGACGTTAACAAAATGGTCAAGTTTGGCTCTGGAAGCCAAAGACAGGTCGCTACCAACCGCCAGGCGTGATCGGTGGCTCGTAATTTGTGACTTGAATTAACCACTAACCAATCCCTAGGAGAAACCTATGATTATCCGAGCTGTCATCGAATGGGACGAAGAGTCCCAAGCCTACTCAGCTACCTGTCCAGAACTCAACTTTGTTTCATCTTTTGGCGACACCAAAGATGAAGCCATTGTCAATCTCAAAGATGCGATTCAACTGATGCTAGAGCCGATTCCCGATGAGTTTTTAGAAGGCAGTGCTGCTCAAGAAGTGGTTGAACTAGCGCTATAGAGGCATCACTATGGCACCCAAAACGCCACGCCTGACGGCTAAGCAGGTCACCCAACAACTCAAAGCTGCTGGATTTGTCGAAGTTTCCCAAACTGGCTCTCATCTCAAACTATTCAACGCAGAAACCCGACGAACCGCCATTGTGCCCATTCATAGCAAAAAGGTCATTCCCATTGGCACTCTCAAGTCCATCGAAAAACAGGCCGGTATTGAATTCTCATAGTTTGTGACTTGTGATTTGTCACCACTCACTAAGCACTAACCACCCCCTGCTAACCATCTACTCCCCCAGCAAAACCATGTTGAAAAGCTACGAAGCCATCTACGAAAACGGCCAATTCAAATGGCTCACCGGGCAGCCCGAGCTGACCACCGCCCGTGTCATTGTCACCGTACTCGAAGAAATCCCAGCCCAACCTATCCGTCGTCGTTTTCCACCAGACTCGATCGCGGGCAAAGGCAGCACCCTAGGCGACATCGTTAGTCCCATCGTCTAATCCCCGCCGTCGCCACTCAAGCGGTCAGTTTGTCTGCTATCCACAAAGACCCCTTTGATCGACTAACCACCACCCACTAATCACCCACTAACCATGCCTTCCCGCCAACCCAAGCAACCCAAACAGGTCGAAGCCATCAAGCATGGAGATGACAAGCGCAAGAACATCCCCACCGCCGAGCATCAGTCGGTGATGGCAGACGATGAGCGCAGCCCGATTAAGGTTGCTTATGAACGCCGCAATCGTGACTTGGATCCGCAGCTTGTTTGGCGTGGCAAGGATGAACAAGATTGGTCAGACCTGGTGGTGAGTGCGCCGCCGCTCTACATCCAAGAGAAGGTACATCCTAAGGTCTTGGTGGATGACCTTTTGCAGCAGAGCAAGGACAAGGCTGAAGTGACGCAAGATCAGCAGCTAGGTTTTGACCTATTTGGCGATTTCAATGGCTTGCCCGAGGGAGCCAACGCCACAGATTTTTATCAACATGATGGCAACTGGACAAACCGCATGATCTTGGGCGATAGCCTACAGGTGATGGCAAGTTTGGCGGAGCGGGAGGGCCTGCGGGGGAAGGTGCAGTGTATCTACTTCGACCCGCCCTATGGGATTAAGTTCAACTCTAATTTTCAATAGTCAACCACTAGCCGCGATGTGAAAGATGGCAAAGTTGACCAG
>DATNRH010000519.1 GCA_036703605.1 Candidatus Obscuribacterales bacterium
AGCATGCCGAATGTACCATAGGCCAGCTCCACGAACATAAACAGGAGGTTGATGACCAAAAATCCAAAAATGCGCTGGGATTCTTTTTCACGCAGCATATCTTGAAAATTCCGCTTAATGAAGTCCCAAGTGAGCCAGCTAGAGTCTAGGGTCTCCTCTGCATACAAGGGCACAGGCTCGCCATGCTCCCAATCTCCTGTAGAACTATACACTAAATGAACGCCTAGGTGTAACGATTGGGCGGAGGTACCAGGGATGATGAGGGCAGCACCCACGATCATGGCCCAATTCAGAGGATCGCCAAAAGCAGCGCTGAGGAAAATACCCACCAGAGCTCCCGTGGCTATACTGACTGTAGCAGTCATAGAAGGCGCAGAGATCTGCGACCTTGCCAGGGTCTCGACGTAGGGATCAGCGACGAAGTAGAAGAGGATCAGGGCCAGAATTACGAGGAAGTTGAACAGCGAAAAGCCATCTCCGGAGTCATTCTAAGTATGAACTAGTGGAATGTGGCATACCGAACTCCAGTACATCAGTGCTGCAGGTGTAAGGGCCACCGAAGCAATGGTGCTCGCTAGGGCCATGGGTCGTTGACTGGTAGAAGTGAAGGCTTCACTAGTGGACCGTTCCGCGTATTCACGGCTGAGCGAAAGAGCGCTGCGCTTCTTCAAAATCTTCGCATAAGAAAAAAAATTGCTTTTTGCGTTGTGCCTACCGTGAGCGCAATGAACAGGCTGAGGTAGACAGCCCCAGAGGTTTGCAACGGGGACTGTCCGCGTGTCTGCGCAGTAACTACTTCGGGGAGGACAGAGGGTCCAAAAATCAGCACCAGGAAAATGCCACCGGCTGCTAAAAGACCACCTGGAAGGTTTCCCCCGCTTCTTCCTGAGATTGCACCCAGCAGTATGCCAAAGACGGAATCGCCATAGTCTCCAACTAAGATTAATCTGCCATTAGGAAAATAGGTCATTTACGTCAAGGGACCGAAATGGTACAACGAGTAGCCCCAAAATAGGGCC
>DATNRH010000520.1 GCA_036703605.1 Candidatus Obscuribacterales bacterium
CGAGGTCTTTCTTGAAAGCCAGCGGATTGGAAAACATAAACTTGGCGCGGCGTTCGGTTAATCGCGATAGAAATTTGGTGCGCAGGTAGTAGGGACTTTTGAGCTTGAGGGCAAAACGACCATCGGTATGGCGAATCATGAACCCTTCATGGTTCACCGATCGCACCTGCTGAAGCACGTCTTGAAACGTACTGAAAAACCAGGAGGGTCTTGGTACGGCTAAGGTCTGGGCCAGATCATCGAGGGCCGCTTCGTCCCAAAAGCCTTGGCCCAACTCTCCCACGCCAATCAGGTGCAGACCGTGGTGGCTTTCAGCATAGGGGATAATGTGGGGATCATCGGGGTGGATAGCTTCCCAGAGCAGGGTGAGGTGGGGGCGATCGCGCAGGTAGCCCAAGATGCGACCGTAGAGGTTGTTTTGATAGAGCAAGGCCTTGACCCGCTCCACATAGTCGCTCTCAAAGGAGCCAGAACAGGTGACCAGAACTTGATGGGGGTTGTAGGGATGGAGCACCATGACCGCCAAGAAGCCATTGAGTTTTTCTACGGCGACCACTTGGCTCTCTAGCGGCAAAGTCGTTCCCTGTTCTAAGTAATTGAAGGTGCGGGGAAAGGGTTGATTCACCGGTTCACCATGCAAACCCACCACCGTTCCCCTCGCCAGCTTAAGGTCTGGATGTTCGTGCCAGACGCTGGGGGTGAAAAAGGCTTTTGAGGTGTATTTGTAGAGCGAAAGCTGCCCATGAGTCACCTGTTTGACCCATTTTTGCGTGACTAGATGCTCCATGCGGTTGGCGAAGGTGGGCGATCGCTGTTCGTAGTCGAAGCTGCAGGGAATACGCACATAGTCTTGTTCGGGAAGGCGCATCGCCACCAGCGGCCCACCAAATCCAGCTCCTTCTTCGAGGGAATAGACGCGATCGCCCTGGGAGGTGAGGGGAATATGGCCGCGCATCAGGGTGAGATCGGGCGTAGTTTGCCGAAAGATGCCGTCGGTGTCATGGTTTTCCCGCAGCCGACGGCGGCCATAGACGCGCTCACGACCGGGCTGGAGCAGCGGATCAAACCATTCAATATCGCCATGGCAAAGGACATAGTCTCGATAGCGATAAAAGGTTGGCCAACTCGTGATGGCGTCATGGATCTGCTGCTGGTAAGCAGGATCCCGTTGTAGAACATAGTGCAGGGTTTCTCTTGTAGAACGCGATCGCACGTAGTTGTCACGAATACCCTTGGCCAGGTTCATGTCATGGTTGCCGCGAATAGCGTAATGGCCTTGGGCGATCGCTGCTATGACCAGATCGAGAACCGCTAAGGAATCGGGGCCGCGATCCACGAGATCACCCAGAAAACATAGTTTGCGTCCTTGGGGATGCTGAAAAGCCGCGTCATAGCCGAGGGTGTGCAGCATCTCGCGCAGAGGGAGCATCAAACCATGGACATCGCCGATAACATCGAGGTCTACATCCTCGGGAATGGTGGGAATCTTCGCTACTAATTGGCATCCAGTAGTTAGATGGATAAACGGCCAGCGCGATTGGCGATCCAGTTTTTTGATAAACAGCGATACGACATTTTGAGGCACCGCGTAGGAGCGTTGAGCATTTTGCTGCTGCACCTGCGCTTCCGGCAAGTCAAACACCACCACCTGCACAGGAATATGAAGCGCGGTCGCGATGTCTGCAAAGGGCTTTCGGTCTTGGTCGGTGGATAGGGTTGCATCCACCACAGTGGTTAGTCCTGCCATCAGGCGCGATCGCACCACCTGTTCCATCACAGCAAAGATCATGGCATCATCAACAGCCATCGGACAGCGGCCAACCTGCTCATCGATCATCACTGGGGCTGTGGCAAAGAAGGTTTCTCGAAGGCGATCGCTGGATACAACAAAGGACGGCGGCAGAGACTGACAGGCCGTGGTTTTGCCGCTACCCGGTGGACCTGACAGCAGAACAAGGCTACCCAGTTGAATCGAAATCTGGCGCGGTTCCATGGTGCTTCCTTTCTCAATCTGTGCCCATTGCCCAGTGGTGGTGAGATGCGTTGGATCTGAAATGCATCGGATCAGATGTCTTGGATCAAGATATGACAATTGTAGTGAAACCCGATCCCTTCCAACAAGATTAGCTATCTAGGATCGGTCTCAAGGCTCAGTCTCAAGGATCGGCCTCAAGGATTGGCCTCTACTAGATAGACGCCAGCTTATGAGACGACGCAGAATAGGGGCGATCGCTCCCCTGCATGGCAGTCATCCTTTCAATCCTCTAAGAGTACGTTGGCTATATCTTATCTAGCCGTACAATACGGCGCTTTTCACTAGCCTATCGGACATAGCTAAGGTTGCAGTACTGATTCTTCAGTGCAGAGCAGCATATTATCTATCCTGAGTGTTGAGGCAGGGCGATCGCGAGCCTCGGGCATTGTCATGGGTGAATGATTCAGCTTTGGCGATCAGCCGGCCTATCGTCAACCATGCATCATCTATCCGGGGATTAGACGGACCAATGATTAGACTGATATTACGTGGCGCTGCTGAAGGTCGTGGCATCTAAGGTTAGATGTTTCTAAGGGAGCGATCGCTGGTTGCCTTCACCCAACGTGCATCAACAGCGCCACATATGTAACGTTCTTTATGCTCAATGCCTATGACACCCGCCGATATCACCACCAGTCTCACCCAACAGTTTGGCCCTGCCCTGCAGATCATCGATGACACCGCCTGGCAGATAGAAGCTCCTGCTTCTCGTCTGCTGGTGCTGCTTTCAGAGGATCACACCTGGCTACGAGCCTTGGTGTCTATTGCCCCAGCCCAAGAAGCCGTTCCCTACCTAGAGCAACTGCTAGAATCCAACTTTGATGACACCCAAGAAGCTCGCTATGCCATTTATGAGGGCGCACTTTGGGGTGTCTTTCACCATGCCCTGGCCAGTTTGACGCGGGAAGATTTTGAGGCAGCGATCGCTCGTTTAGTATCGCTTCAGCAAACGGGCCTCGATCGCAGCTTCCGCCAGCGAGCTGATGCCCAACTTCGGCAGATTATCTGGGCGGCAAAGCAGCAGGGGCAGACATTAGAAGACACCCTCCAAACCCTAGATCGCTTTTATGAAGAAGGCGTGATGGGAGATTTGTCCCAAGATGCTAGCCAGCGGCAGCAGGTGATGGATGCTTGGCGGGCTCAACTGCAGCGCCTATGGAATGAGTCTTGAGCCAGGCAGTCTGTTGCCCATGACGGTATCAATCGCTCTCCTTTGGACCATCTTGCCATCGCATTAAGGGAGGCGATCGCCCTTGGATAGATGCGCATGGGGTGATGACAAGGGTAGGATGTGCGTACCTGATGCCTATTCTCTATTAATTGACTGAAACGCTATGGATGTAGTCCCACTCTTTGCCAACCTCCTTGCAGAAGACGCCATTGGCCAAAACCTTGAACAGTTTTTGCTGGTTCTGTCAGTATCTCTCAGTGTTGCCACCCTATCTCGGGTGCTGCCCTGGTTTCGCCAAACGCCCTATACGCTGCTGCTGGTGATTGTAGGGTTAGGGCTGGCAGTGGTAGATGTGCGGTTGGTGAACCTCTCTCCGGAACTCATTCTGCTGATTTTCTTGCCGCCGCTGCTGTTTGAAGCAGGCTGGAATTTGAATTGGTCGTACCTGCGCAAGGATCTGGTGCCGATCTGTCTCTATGCTGTCGTGGGAGTGATGATCTCCGTTGTTGGTATTGGACTGGGGCTGGCACAATTTGCAGGTATTCCCTTAGCGATCGCCCTTTTGATTGGCGCTAGTCTATCGGCAACCGATCCGGTGTCGGTGGTTGCCCTATTTCGAGAATTGGGGGTCGGTAAACGTCTCACGGTATTGATGGAAGGGGAAAGTTTATTCAACGACGGGGTAGCGGTGGTTGCCTTCGCCCTCTTGTCAGGCCTGGCCCTCGGCACCCAGGATGAGTTTGTTATACCGGTGGCGATCGCTCAGTTTTTTACCTTCCTTGGCGTGGGTGTGGGTGTAGGTAGCCTGATTGGCTTCGGAATTTCTTACCTAACCCAGCGTTTTGATCTGCCCTTAGTGGAACAATCGTTGACGCTAGTGGCCGCCTACGGCACCTATTCCATCGCCGAAGCCCTAGGTGGTTCCGGCGTCATTTCTGTGGTCACCGTGGGTTTAGTCCTGGGGAATTTTGGATCGCGCATTGGCATGAATCCCCGCACGCGTTTGATTGTGTCGGAATTCTGGGATTTTATCGCCTTCTTTGTCAACTCAATCATATTCCTGCTGATTGGCGACCAAGTTCGTTTTTCCAGTCTGGGCGAAAATTGGCTGCCCATTGCGGTGGCGATCGCTGCCCTGTTGCTCACCCGTGCTGTGGGCATCTATGGATTAGGCTTGGTGAGCAATACCTTAGCTAAGTCTAATATATCTTGGCGCGACCAAACAGTGCTATGGTGGGGCGGACTGCGGGGGTCAGTATCCATTGCCCTAGCGCTGAGCATTCCCGAAAGTCTGCCGGAACGAGAAGTGGTGATTGCGACTGTCTTCGGCGTGATGTTATTTACCCTATTGGTACAGGGCTTGACGACCCAACCGTTGCTCAAGGGTTTGAATATGCTGGATGACCAGGCTTTTCGGAAAACCTATCGGGAAGCGATCGCTCGCCGCATGGCCCTAACGCGGGTGTTAACCTATCTATCTAAATTGGGCGATCGCCAAGAGCTAGATCCAGAATTTTGTCAATACCAGGCAGCACTGGTGGAGGGAGAATTGTCTAGCCTCAAGGAAAACATTCAAGCCTTGCAGATCAAACATCCGGAGTTTAAGGAACTAGCCCTAGAAGAACTGCGGGAAGACTTGTTGGCTATTGAAGCCGATACCTATGCTGACTTAATTCGCTCGGGGCGACTGAATGAAAAGCTGTCGCCTCTATTGCAGGACGTTTTGGTTGAGAGCGATAGTTCAGACAAGAATTGAGTTAACGATCAGACGATGAGCCTAGGTAGAAAAATTACAGAATTGTCAACGGATCTACGTCAATGGTGAGGCTGACAACGGGGGAAAGATGCGATCGCAATCCTTGTAAATCAGGAGCGATCGCGTGTCTGGCCCCCTTGAGTAAGATTTGCCAACGATAGCGTTGGGCAACCCTTGTGACCGAGGCGGGAGCTGGGCCCAACAGATGCCAATCCTCTGACGTTTGGGCTTGAATCATCTGAGCCAGATCCATAGAGGCTTGCTGCACGGCAGCAGCATCTAAGCTACTCAAACGCAGTAAGATCAGCCGTCCCACGGGTGGATAGTTCAACGCGGTGCGCTGGTCGAGCTCTTCTTGGATAAAGGAGGTATACTGCTGTTGCTGTACGGCTTGAATGACGGGATGCTCTGGACTATAGGTCTGTAAAATCACTCGGCCAGGTTGATCGCCCCGCCCGGCCCGTCCGGCAACTTGGGTGAGGGTCTGGAAGGCGCGTTCACTAGCGCGATAGTCGGCGAGGTTGAGCACCCCATCTGCAGCTACGATACCCACCAGGGTGACTTGGGGTAGGTCAATGCCCTTGGTGAGCATCTGGGTACCCACCAATACATCCGCTTCACCTCGGGCAAATTGGGTCAGTAAGGTACGATGAGCATCTTTGGCACGGGTGGTATCGCTGTCAAACCGCAGGCTGCGCAGATTGGGAAATCGATGGTGTAGTTCTTGCATCACCCGCTGGGTACCGCTGCCAAACTGTTTGAAGTAGGGCGATGTGCAGGATGGACAGACCTCGGGAAGCGATCGCCCATAGCCGCAGTAGTGGCAGCGTAGAGTAGCTTGGGCATCGGCGTGGGTGTGGTGGAAAGCCAGGGATACATCACAGTGGGGGCATTCCATCACGTAGCCGCAGGCACGACAGGAAACGAAGGTGCTGTGGCCACGACGATGGATAAATAAGAGTCCCTGCTGCTGGGTGCTCTGTAATTCTTCTAGAGCTAGCTGTAAAGGACGGCTAAAAATCGAGCGATTGCCAGTGCCAAATTCTTGGCGCATATCCACCACTTGGATGGGCGGCATGGGGCGCGACTGGATGCGATCGGGTAGGGACAGATACTGCATGGGGGCAGGCAGTGCATCAGATAAGCTAGGCTGAGCCGCCACCCAACTATCGAGGGCGGGGGTGGCGGAACCAAGAATGAGGGGACAGTTTACTAAGTGCGATCGCCATTGGGCAACGGTGCGGGCATGGTAGCAGGGCGCAGGTTGATCTTGCTTAAAGCTACCGTCATGCTCTTCATCCAGCACAATTAAGCCCAGGTTAGGCAGGGGAGCAAAGATCGCCGATCGCGTCCCGACAATCACCTGGGCATCGCCGCGCAGCATCTGCCGCCAGGTATCGTAGCGTTCGCCATCGGAGAGGGCACTGTGGTAGACTCGCACTTTTTCGCCAAACCGCGCCTGAAAGCGATCGGTGAGCTGGGGAGTCAGGCCAATTTCCGGCACTAAAACTAGGGCCGACTGTCCCCTAGCCAACACCGGAGCGATCGCCTGTAGATACACTTCCGTTTTGCCCGATCCGGTGACGCCATGCAGCAGCCACTGTTGACTGCCTTGGCTTTGGGCGATCGCCGTCAGAGCTGCTTGTTGCGCTGCCGTGAGCTGTTTGGGTTGGTCGGGCTGGGCCTGTCCAGATACGGTACGCAACACCTCTCGCGACTGGATGACCACATAACCCTTGCGTTCTAGGGTTTTCACCACCGAGGAACTCACATGGCAGAGCTGCAGCAGTTCTTGCAGCCACAGGTCGCCACCCCGCCGCTTCAGAATCTCGATAATTTCCCGCTGGCGATCGCTGAGGTTGGCATCCCCCACATCGTTGACCAACACCACCGCCTGCTGGCGCTTGGGGCGAACTGGGGCCGGAGCCTCTAGATAACTTTCAGCCCAGCCGCGTCTCAGCAGCTCCTGAATACCCCGCCGGGCACCACGTCCCTGGCGCTGGAGGTACGTCCAGGTATAGTCGCCGGTTTTTTGTAGAACCTGGAGCACCTGCTGGGCCGGTGGGGAGAGAAATTCCGTAGCGCCCGGCGGAATGGCGTCGGGTTTGAGGCGAATGCGCCGCTGCGATCGCCCCAAGATACCCGGCGGCAGGGCGGCGCGCACTGCTTGCATCAAGGGCGTTTGGTAATAGTCTG
>DATNRH010000521.1 GCA_036703605.1 Candidatus Obscuribacterales bacterium
TGCCAGGCAGGCCCGTTCGAGGTTGCCAGCATATTCGTTACGACGACGTTCGGACTCCATGTCATTGGGTGAGAGCGAGTGATCGAGTCGGTTTCGCCACAGGAGAGCCAAGTGGATGATATGGGCCAAGAGGGTCAGGCGCGTGACGTCATGGCCATGTTTGGCGATCTGCCACAGTGCGGCCTGGATAGGGTGGCTACCGTAGATGCCCTTGGAACCTTTCGGCTCAGTATGCTGGTAGAGGGTTTTGATAACCCCTGGGTCCTCGTTCACTTTGGTGATGATGGACTTGACGACATCAGTTGGCCAGACATGGTGGTCGATAGCGTTAAGGGTTTGAATGGCTGACAAGAGGTCATGTTGGAAGACCTCTATTCCAAACCAGTCATAGCGAGGCTGTATGGCGTCACGCAATAGTGAAAGTTCTGGGGGGCTGAATGGGTTCATCCTTGATTCTCCAGTTTTTATAGCTTTTCCGCTTTGCTCGCTGAGTTGCGACTCATGCCCAAGGCGCTAAGAAATAATTTCTTGTGAACAAACATCGGGGATAAGGCGCCCAGTAGGTCGGGGTTGCGATTTTTCAAGGTTAACCGCAATGATTCGCAGACGTCTGGTGCGCTTCTCGCCTCGAGCCCACACGTGACATAATTGAGAAGCTCTACTTGTATGCAAATTGTTTCAATGTCCACCCTGTTGAGTCCATGAAATACCAGTGCGGGGATGCGATACTTTGGTGGCAGCCATTGGGACAGCTCCCATGAGCGAATATTGCCAAACACATATGCCATGCGATCCTTTGGGCTTTCATATACGCAGGGAGGATTGCTGGTGATAATGGTTTTGATTGCCGCCTCAGTGAGGTGGCTATGGCGCTGCAGTAACGGAATATGGCTAGCCAGTTGGATGCGAAGTTCTCGTGAAATATTCGGTGAGATCGTCAGGTCTCGGCACCGAACACTCCTAAGTTTGGCGATTTCCAGAGCCGGATGGATCGCTCCGTTGTGAGGGGAAGCTTGTCGACTCTCTGTGCTCGCCACAGACCGGTTGGTGCGCAGCGTATTTTCTCCGCTGGCGGTATTTGTCTGCTGTGCTGTTTTCGTTTCCTGCGTCATCATCCGTTCCCCGATGGTCTGTCACGTGCAGGCTACCTGCCACGTTGGCACCCACCCCCGTCTCGAAATGCCCTTGAAGGGCACAACGAGGGGGTAATCGGCCTCTGATGAACAACGATAGGGATTTTTCAGATTACGCAAGCGCCCCACAGCGCCCCCGATGGCGCGGCGGGAAGCGAGGCTGGGGAGGAATGAAAATCAGATGGTGCTAGGTCTATCGCTTTATAATCAGTGGTTTAATGAACTTTCTAAGCGATAGGTACGGGGCGGTGTCGCACGTAACAAGCAGTTAGGGAAGGGTCACGCAATGTTCTAACGGAACATCGTGTATGTTCCGCATGCGGAACATAAGTTGTTCGCGTATCGGTAGGTCAATCCACAAGCATCATGAGTATCGATGTGGCTACGGGTCGAGCAGCTCTTGGCGATGCCTGAGGATGGTTGCCTTAGACCGCTCATGGGCTTTCCTGAAGGTTTCGGCCACTTTTTCCTTTGGCGCGAAACCTCTCCCGACAATGCTGGCTGTGCCAAGCGTCACATATTCGCCGTTGCGCTTTCGGCTGCGAAGAAC
>DATNRH010000522.1 GCA_036703605.1 Candidatus Obscuribacterales bacterium
GACCTTGCAAGGTTACCATGGCTTCACTTGGGTATGGTCAGGACCTATTGCTCGTAATCGGCACAACCAGAACTCGGTTAAGATTTCGGTTTGCCGCATTGTTGCTGACGATAACTGCGGGTCGCTCTTTCTTAAGTTCGCCGCTGACTGACGGATCACAATTAATCCACCACACGTCACCTCTGTTCATGGTTCACTGTCCCCAATCAGCGCCTCAGACCACGCTAAAGCCTCTGTTTCGCGCTCTTGATCTTCAGCCATGAGCTTGTAGGCAGCATCTAGTTCATCCTTGATAACGTAAGGGCATAACAAATCCTCAATAAACTGACTAATTGCCCCCTTCCCGACCACTGCATACAGGCCATCGTATACCTGTTCATCAATACTGATGGTTAACTTCTTATGCATGATCCCTCTCTTTGTACGTACAGGCATACATAACGTATATCGCCTCTTTTTGAGTCAAGGAGCGATCGCTATTGTGCCCTGTATCAATGTCTTGAAATCTAACCAATGCATGTACTCAGACGCTCGGCGATCGCCCTCGGTAGCTTGCCGCTGTTGAGTTTCACTATCCAGCCCGTTTTTTCACGTCACCGCTCAACCCTCGTCTTATCAGACTTGGAGCATTGAGCGGAGTCGAAATGCGTGCCCATCATTACCTGGAGCGATCGCCCTCCAACCAGTTCCGAAACATTTCTTAATGATTTTGTTACCATAGGAGCACTAGTCAAACGGGATCGATCGCCAGCTATGCAAACCGTAACGCCTCAATCTGCTTCCCTGCAGTCCACCACGCCTGATGTCGTACCGCTGCCGGCCGGTGGTCTTGATGAATCTCGCTTTGATTGGACGGAAGTTTGGTATCCCGTTGCCTATGTGCAGGACTTAGACCAGGAGCGCCCCACTCGCTTTACCCTGATGGATCAAGATCTGGTGATTTGGTGGGATCGGACGGCGACAACCTGGCGGGTGTTTGCCGATCGCTGCCCCCATCGCCTCGCGCCCCTGTCCCAAGGGCGGATTGCTGAGGATGGTCTGCTGGAATGTCCGTACCATGGCTGGGCCTTTGCGGGGGATGGTCATTGCGATCGCATTCCCCAACAGCCGGAAGGGGGCACGGCGGAAACGTCTCAGCGGGCCTGCGCCCGTGCTTATCCAACAGCGGTTCGTCAGGGGCTCCTCTTCGTCTATCCTGGCACGGCGGACTACAGCGATCGCGTTCCCATTCCCACCATTGATGTGCTGGATGACGACTCGGATGATTGGGTCTGTCTCAATACCTTTCGGGACTTACCCTACGATGCCCTTACCCTGATGGAAAATGTGCTGGATGCCAGTCATATTCCCTACACTCATCACAAATCCGTGGGCGATCGCAAAAATGTGAGTCCTGTGGAACTAGAGTTGGTAGAGTCTGGACGGCAAGGGTTTCGAGGCACCTGGGCAGAGGGGCCGCGACGGGGCACCCTCGGACGGCAGGATACGACGTTTGTGGCTCCGGGGCTGATGTGGCATGACCTAACGTCGAAGCAATTTGGACGCACCCTCACAGTTGTCTATGCGACACCGATCCGTAAGGGTGAATGCCGGATCTTTGCCCGATTCCCGTTCAAATTTTCGTCGAAGCTACCCAGCTTTTTTATTCGTCTAACGCCTCAGTGGTTTAGCCATATTGGTCAAAATGCTGTGTTAGAAGATGATCAAATCTTTTTACATCACCAAGAACGCTATTTTGCAGCAGCGGGTGGCAGTGAGACGGTAGCCAAGGCATTTTACTTACCTACCAAGGCCGATTCGTTTGTCCTAGCGCTGCGCCGCTGGGTGACGGATTTTCAGGCAGAATCATTTCCAGGGGCGACGCTGCCGCCTGCGCAGTCAGATGCAGACTTACTCGATCGCTATCACTCCCATGTGCAGCATTGTGCAAGCTGTCGCGGGGCACTGAAAACCATTGAGCGATCGCGTTGGATTGCTGGAATTGTGGCGGCGGTAGGCTGGACAATTGTACCTATTTTGGCTGTGACTCTCGGGACGCTGTGGCCGGTGGTGCTGGGTGCTGGTGGGGCAGCGATCGCGGCGGCTAGTTGGGCTGGATTGGGTCAGTTGGAAAAACGGTTTTATCAAGGTCGTGCTATTCCACCGCGCAATCAACCCGAGACGTTGAAGTAGAGAGAATTTCTAGGGTTGAATGGCGCTTTACTCTACAGCCCTGCAAGGAATCTCACGATTCACCTCCACGCACGTGGGGACAACGGGGCGAAATGAATCGCGGTCTTTTGGTAGGACATGAATTTTCACCTCCACGCACGTGGGGACAACGGTAGATAAGCAAATGCGCTTACTTACCCAATACGGTTCACCCCCACGCACGTGGGGACAACTTCCATATCCTCAAGTTCCAGAGCTTTTCTTTACCGGTTCACCCCCACGCACGTGGGGACAACGCGACAATGTAACGTTTTCGAAGTAGAACAGCAACGGTTCACCCCCACGCACGTGGGGACAACTACCGGAATT
>DATNRH010000523.1 GCA_036703605.1 Candidatus Obscuribacterales bacterium
CAAATCAAGCTCAAATCGAGTCAATCTTTAGGAGATTTCTGATGTTTGACGCATTCACTAAGGTTGTTTCTCAAGCAGACACCCGTGGCGAATTCCTATCCACCGCTCAACTAGACGCTCTTGGCGCCATGGTTGGCGACAGCTTCAAGCGGATGGACGCTGTAAACCGCATCACCAGCAACGCATCCAGCATCGTTTCCGACGCTGCTCGTGCATTGTTTGCTGAACAGCCTCAGTTGATCGCTCCTGGCGGCAACGCTTACACCAGCCGTCGTATGGCTGCTTGCTTGCGCGATATGGAAATCATCTTGCGCTACGTAACCTACGCTATCTTCTCTGGTGATGCCAGTGTTCTAGAAGATCGCTGCTTGAACGGTCTACGCGAAACCTACGTTGCTCTAGGTACCCCCGGTGCTTCCGTGGCTGCTGGCGTGCAAAAGATGAAAGATGCTGCTATTGCGATCGCTAACGACCGCGCTGGTATCACCCCCGGCGACTGTAGCGCTCTGATGTCTGAAATCGCTGGTTACTTCGATCGTGCTGCTGCTGCTGTTAGCTAATAGCAATGCTTGCGCTGAGGCTCTTGCAGTCCCAGCGGGTATCCATACACGTTTGTTAGTAGATCTTGCAAAAATTAGGGAGATATTGATCGATGAAGACCCCTCTAACCGAAGCAGTAGCTGCTGCTGATTCTCAAGGACGTTTCCTGAGCAGCACCGAAATCCAAATCGCTTTTGGTCGTTTCAAGCAAGCCACCGCTAGCTTGGAAGCTGCTAAGGCTTTGACCGCTAAGGCTGACCAGCTCACCAGCGGTGCAGCTCAAGCAGTTTACAACAAGTTCCCTTACACCACCCAAATGCAAGGGCCCAACTACGCTTCGGATCAGCGTGGTAAGGACAAGTGCGCTCGCGACATCGGCTACTACCTCCGCATGGTCACCTACTGCCTCGTTGCAGGTGGAACTGGTCCTATGGATGAGTACCTAATCGCTGGTATCGACGAAATCAACCGCACCTTCGAACTATCTCCTAGCTGGTATGTCGAAGCTCTCAAGTACATCAAGGCTAACCATGGCTTGAGCGGTGACCCTTCTGTTGAAGCAAACTCCTACCTTGACTACGCAATCAACGCGCTAAGCTAGGCGCTTATGTTTGCCCGGGAAGGCATGCAGTTGTTGGCTCAGGCTGATAATTGTTTGACTTTCCGGGCATTGTTGTATCTAGATCTGTTGAGATCAGATACGCAAGCCGTTGTAGCACCGTCCATTGGCGTAGCGTTAAGGTTATCTAGCCCAATCCTTATCGCCATAACTAGTTTTTGGGTGAATTGGTGTTTAATCAGGAGACAACACAGTGGCTATTACAACAGCATCCGGGCGTTTAGGTACGTCCGTATTTGCTTCGACCTCTCCCGTTGAGCTTCGGGCAAACTGGAGCCAAGATGATGCCAAAGCCGTCGTTCGCGCGGTCTATCGTCATCTTTTGGGGAACGACTATTTGATGAAGTCTGAGCGTCTTACCAGTGCCGAGTCCCTTTTGGTGAATGGATATATCACCGTTCGGGAATTTGTGCGCTGTGTCGCAAAGTCTGAGCTATATAAAGAGAAGTTTTTCTACTCCAACTTCCAAACTCGTGTCATCGAGTTGAACTACAAGCACCTATTGGGACGCGCTCCTTACGATGAGTCTGAAGTGATTGCTCACCTCGACTTGTATGAGCAACAAGGCTTTGATGCTGACATCGACTCCTACATTGACAGTGAAGAATATCTAGCGAACTTTGGCGAGAACATTGTTCCTTACTACCGTGGGTTCAACACTCAACGGGGTCAAAAAACGGTCGGGTTTACCCGGATGTTCCGTCTCTATCGCGGCTATGCCAACAGCGATCGCGCCCAGTTAGAAGGCAAAGACTCTCGTTTGGCCTCGGAACTAGCGCGCAATTCCGTGTCGGCTGTTGTGGGCCCATCGGGCAGCCATGATGGTTGGGCATACCGCGCCGCTAACTCGGGCGACACCCCCAACAATGCCTTGGGTGGTGGTACTCCCTTTGGCTCCGCTGATCGGATCTTCCGCATTGAAGTCTCGGGTATGCGCTCCCCTGGGTATCCCAGAACTCGTCGGAGTAGCACGGCGTTCCTCGTTCCCTACGAGAAACTGTCTGCGAAGCTTCAGCAGATCAACAAAATGGGCGGTAAAGTCGCCAGCATTACCCCTGCTAGCTAAGAGCTACGGGCGTGAAGAGTAGGAGAAGCGGCATCTGTGGAGTCTAGCGGCCCATTGCTTCGACATCACAAGCGAACCCTGAACCATCGCGGTATCATGGATCCGTTGCTGATGCCGCATTCATCCTACTCTTATACGTTAACATAGCTTAATACAACTACCGGTGTTTGCCGGAGCTAGGGCAGGGTTGTTCCTTGCCTAAGCTGGGGTAGGTGCTGTGGTTAATCCCCTAGCGATCGCTACGCTAGGTAAGCTACGGCAGTGTTACTTAACCAGGAGAGATCTGAATTATCATGCTTACTGCATCCGCAATTGGTGGTTCTAGCACACCCTCAGGAAGTCGTGTGTTTGTTTATGAGGTTTCTGGTCTGCGCCAGACCCGTGAGAATGATAAGAACGACTACCCCATTCGTAAGAGTGGCAGTACCTTTATCAAGGTTCCCTATGCTCGCATGAACGACGAAATGCGTCGTATTGCTCGTATGGGTGGACAGATTGTCAGTATCCGTCCGCTAGACGCTGATGATGCATCCACGGACGAATAAATGAGTGTCTCTTCAGACCAAGATTCTGGACTCAGGTCTTCGGCTGAAACGGCAGTCGATGCGGGTTCACTCACGATGGAACAGGCGATCGCTAATCTGCAACAGCGTCAAGATTTGAGCTTGCGCTACTATGCAGCCTGGTGGTTAGGCAAGTTTCGGGTGAGGGAGCCCGCTGCTGTTGATGCCCTGATGGCAGCTCTAGATGATGATGACGACCGCGCCCCTGATGGCGGGTTTCCCCTGCGACGCAATGCGGCCCGCGCCTTGGGAAAATTGGGCGATCGCCGGGCTGTGCCTGGGCTAATCACCTGTCTCCACTGTGACGATTTTCATGTCCGCGAAGCGGCGGCCCAAGCCCTAGAACAATTGGGCGATCGGTCTTGCGTGCCAACCTTGACGGCCCTCCTCGCATCACAGGTGGGTAAGTCGTCTGGGCTAGGTCTCGATCAACCCTACGATTCGATTCTGGAAGCGTTGGGCACCTTGCAGGCCACCGAGGCGCTGTCAGCCATTCAACCTTTTTTAGATCACGACATTCCCCGAGTGCGCTACGCAGCAGCCCGAGCTATGTATCAGCTAACCCAGGAGGCATCCTACGGAGATCTGCTGGTGGCAGCACTCCAAGGGAATGACCTGCAGTTGCGACGCTCGGCTCTGATGGATCTGGGTGCATCGGGCTATGTGGCGGCAGCTCCAGCGATTGCCCAAGCGCTAGCGGAAAATAGCCTGAAGTTAATTGCTCTGCAGGGATTGCTAGAGCATCAACTCCAGGGCGATCGCTTGCCAGCAACCCAAGACTTGACGCTCTCCGATACAGCCTGTGAGCTACTCAGTCTAATGGATACCTTGCTTTAACCTGGCCTATCCCCCAAGTGGCATCAGCCTTGGATGATGGGTTCATGGATAAAAGTTTATGGATGATATGTTCTAGGATTCGTTCAGTTGGATGACCTTGTATGACCCTTCCCCTATCCCCCTCATCCAATGCTCAGGCGCTGATTCAGGCGGTGGAACAGGCGACATCGCCGGTGGCGCTGCTGCTGGCGGTGCGATCGCTGGCGGAGTTGCGATCGGTGGACGCTATTCCAACCCTGATTCAAGTATTGGGCTATAACAACCCCGGAGCCGCCGTTGCTGCTGTGGATGGGTTGGTGAATCTCGGCGATCTAGCTGCTCCGGTCATCCTAGATCAAATTGATGGCTATAACTATGGGGCAAGGGCTTGGGCGATTCGGGCCCTATCGCGCATTGGGCATCCTGACGCTCTCGATACGTTGACCGAAGCTGCTCGCCAAGACTTTTCCCTCAGCGTTCGTCGGGCGGCAGCCAAGGGGTTGGGTACGCTCCGATGGGCCGTTCTGCCCCCAGAGCAACAGCGTCCGGTTCAGATGCAGACCTTGGAGACCCTAACGGCGGTCTGTGCCGATGGGGAATGGGTGGTGCGCTATGCGGCGATCGCTGGACTGCAGGCCCTAGCGACGGCGCTTGATCCTGCCGATTCGGCCGTGGCTGATATTTGCTGCCTCTTGCAGCAGCAGGCTGACACCGACGAAACCCTAGCGGTGCAGGCGCGGGCTCTGTGGGCTATGCAGGCGATCGCCCCCGAGGGCAAAGCCTAATGGTCAGGGCTAGATGATAATTCCATATTCTAGGGACAGCGATTCAGGCACAGCCACGCTTCATGTCCAGTGTCAACTAACCATCAACCAACCAACAACAACAAACCGCCCCCGCCTGTAGTGATGGCGTGTGGGGCGGTTTGTTGATTGACCAGCAGGTAAGACAGATTCCGCAGATTATGGACGTGTGAGGTGAGGGCTTAAGAGGGGTTGGACTCTGAGCGAGGCATTTGGGCGATGGAATAGCGGGCGATCGCTAAGCTGAGGCGGGCTTGTTCGATGCCAGATAATTCTGTCCAAGCAGCACAGCGCATGGTTCGTAGGGCAGCTTCTAGGGAATCAGAGTTGGAGTCTCGCATGGCATAGGCATAGGGACGGGCAAGCACTTGCCAATCTTCGTTGGCCATGGTGGGCAAACAGTCTTGCACACATTGAATCAGTTGCTCTTCAAGGGCCAGACCGCTGGCCGCAACCCGCTGGGCCACCTGAATAATGTGATCCACGATCGTCTGGGGGACGTCTACAGAAAGGGCTTGGTGGATACGGCTCTGGAGTGTTTCCGCCATGGAAGGGTTGGCAGTAGACGCCCAGAGCTGCTCCATCACTTGTCCTAGGGATTCAGCCCGTTGATCCAACTCATCCGACCAGCCTAGGGCGATCGCATCTTGCTCTAGGTGCTCGAAGTAGGCGTCTGACTCGGGTGCAGCCGGATTCCAAGGATAGACGGATGCATCAGCATCTTCTTCGAAGGGAGTCGTCTCTAGGAATAGGGCCAGAAGGTCTAGCTCTGCTTGATAGTGCATGTTGAGGGATAGGGAATTGCCTGCCATGAATCTGCTCCTGCGTGGGTTAGTGGAATCTAACATCGGTATCTACAAGTGCGATCGTGCCCGTTCCGCACAACCTCGTGAACCGATTAGAATTTTTGATCCAAAAGGCGAGGACAGCCTCTCCCGTAGCGCAGCTCTGCTCAGATTTTACTCCCACCTAGCCCTAGATGCCTAGCTATTTTCTAGGAAACAGCCGGTTGATAAGCAACGAATCATGAACGTTTAGGCAGGATATGTGTTCGATGACCGGATGGCGATGGATGACAGGATCCCTTAATTGAGGTCGATATGAGGTCGATACCATGCGGTTGAATGTTCGGATTCCACTCCCGTTCGCTTGCCTCTCATCATGCCTCGACAGGTCATCTACACCCACCATGCATGGCCACATCCTGTCTGTGGCACAACGGGGCATCTAGAGGGACGGTGTTTGCGCTAGGTCTTCAAAGCTGGTGCGGCGCTGCTCCTCTTGCAGTTCTCGAATGCGCTGCTTCTCGGCATACATTTGCCGTTGATAGTCGTAGGCGCGATCGGGTTCTTGGTCGCAGTCGGTTTCTTTCCAGCGGGTGTTGAGATGGCGAAACCGTTTTTCACACATCACCTGTTCGATCGCCGCTGCTGCACCCCGAACCACCAGGGGCGCACGCAGAACATCGCGCTGCGTCTTTTCATCCAGTTGGAAAATATGTTGAATGGTTTGCAACTGCCCAGGAATGCTGGCGTAGTGATCATGCACGCGATCTATCAAGGCGGTATCGGCTTCGATCGGGTGGGTTTGGAGTTGATGAATCACCTGCCAAAGCTGGCGATGGTAGCTCATGCCAAAGTCGAGGTCGCGCTCATTCATGGTGGCAACGATCAGGGGCCGATGGTCTGGAAGATGCAGATAAATCCGTAGGAGTTGGGCTTCTGATTCATCCATGAGGGAGCGATCGCCCGGCCGCTGCCATTTCCGCGATCGCCCGTGCCAGCGCTGTCCTCGCACTTGGTTGCGCAGGTCGTCTTCCAAGCGCACCACCATGCGGGCATCCCCTTGGCTGAGCAGTTCGGCGCAGCGGTGAATATAGTGGGTGCGCAGGGCCGCATTGGGGAGATTGCCCAGCAGCTTCACCATGCTTTGGGTGGCTTGCTGGAACTGATCGGCTTGATTGAGATCGGCCTCTAGCAAGGTCTGCTGCAACTGCCAGTCGAGCCAGAGGGGGGCGGTGTCTAGGAGGGTCTGATAGTCTTCTGCATGGTGGGTTTTGAGGAACTCGTCGGGATCCTTGCCTTCCGGCATGGTCAACACCCGCAGTTGCACATCCCCCCGATAGGCCAGATCCGCCACCTCACCAATGGCTCGCTCGGCGGCCCGGACGCCTGCCGTGTCGGCATCGAAGTTGAACACCACCTGCTTAGATTCGGTGTAGCGCAGAAGCTGACGAATTTGGTCAACGCTCAGGGCGGTTCCTAGGGAGGCTACAGCATTCTCGATACCGGCGGCATGGAGGGCAATCACGTCGAAATAGCCCTCGACGACGACGGCGCAATCTTGTTTGGCGATCGCTGCTCGGGCTTTATCCAGCCCAAATAGGGTTTTGCCTTTATCAAAAAGATCCGTTTCAGGAGAGTTTAAATACTTCGGTTGATCATCTCCAAAGGCGCGCCCCCCAAAGGCAATCACCCGCCCCTGGGTATCGTGGATGGGGATCATCAAGCGATCGCGGAAGCGGTCATAGTAGCCATCTTGCCCCTGGCGAGGAATAATCAAGCCAGCCTTTTCTACCAGTTCGGCTGGGTAGCGCTTTTGTTCCACCAGATAGCCATAGAGGGTCTGCCAGCCCGCTGGAGCATAGCCCAACTGAAACCGCTGCATGGTGCGATCGCTGAGATGGCGGGACTCCTGGAGGTACTTCAGGGCTGCCTCGCCTGAGGACTGATGCAGGGCATGTTCATAAAAACGGGCCGTGAGCGCCACAATTTCATACAGCTGATCCCGCAGGGATAGCTGTCGCTGAAGTTCTTGGCGCTGGGCAGGTTCTAGGGTTTTAACCGGGACTTGGTAGCGCTTGGCCAGATCTAGGACAACGTCACTAAAGGAGCGCTTCCCCAGCTCCATCAAAAAGGTGAGGGCATTGCCGCCGGCACCGCAGCTAAAGCAGTAGTAAAACTGCTTGCTAGGACTGACGCTAAAGCTGGGGGATTTATCATCGTGGAACGGACAAAGGCCCGTGAAATCTTTACCGCGCTTGCGCAGCACCACGTGGTCGGAAACGATATCGACAATATCGGCCCGTTCCTTAACGGCATCAATAGTATCAGGATGAAGGCGAGGGATGTCCATGGCGAGCTAGTAGGCAGGGGCGATCGCCCAGGAAGATGAGGGGGACTGGGAAGCCGCTAAATCATCACGGTGAGGGTCACGGTTCGGATGCTGATCGTGAAGCTACAGCTTTCTACAGGCAAACCGTTCTAGAGATATTTATCCTAGCGAGGGGATCTGGATTCGGTTGACGAGACAGCTAACGGGCACGAGCCATCTTGTACAGCGATCGCCTCTAGTCAAGTAACGGGAGGATGCCTGGAGGTGCCGGTGACGCTGATGATGAATGGGTGGGTACTCTATATCTAGCGCCACTATACGAGAAAATCCTGGGGATGTGCAAGGGCGATCGCCGGTCACAACATCAGTCTAGGCTTGGTTCAGGGTTTTTGTGGGGGCAACGACGATAGCGGCACGACGATGGGCATCCCTCCATCAAGATTCATCGACAAGTTCGCCCGAATCCATACATATGGTAGTAAGCTAATGGGCACTTCTGACCATACTTTCCGCACCATATTTTCGCACCATACTTTTCGTACAGGACGGATGAGATGGGGCGATCGCCTCTAGACCGTGAGTGCCCTAGGGTGGTTAAGATGTCTGCGGACTGGGGTGCCCTCATGCTCTAGGCGATCGCTAAGCTGCTTGGGGGATCGCTCAGTTGCTCCACTCAGCCATCTCATCCGTCAACAGAACCGTAGAGGACAGCACATGGGACGTATTTTTATCTCGGCCGGTCATGGGGGGACAGACAATGAACTGCTCGACCCAGGCGTTGTTGTAGGCGACACCACCGAAGCCCAAGAGATGATTCAAATTCGAGATCTGGTGGTTGCAGAGCTGCGATCGCGGGGTTTTGATGTGTTGGCGGTGCCTGATGACCTCGGTCTTGTGCAGTCGATTGACTGGATCAATGCCCGTGGACGATTTGGGGATGTGGCGATCGAGATCAATGCGGATGCCTATACCAATCCAGAGGTGCGCGGGGCCAGCGTCTACCACATTGCTAATAACCAAGAGCGCCGCCGCCATGCAGAACTGGTGCTCTTTGCCATGCTGCGCCGCTTGCCGGGTTATGTGAGTCGCGGAGCCCGCCCTGATACCACAACGTCTGTAGGGCGGTTGGCTTTCTGCCGATGGGTGGTCTTGCCCTCGTTGCTCATGCAGGTGGGGTTTCTCACCAATCCTGATGATTTGCGCGTGCTGCAAACCCAGCGGAATGATGTGGCGCTGGGCATTGCTGATGGGTTGGCATCGTGGAGTCGTGCTCTCACCCAGGGCAGCACCCCTGATTCCAGCTATCCGCTCATTGATATTCAGCTCAACGGCTCACCCTACGGCGATCGCGGTATTTTAGTCAACGGTAATTCTTATATCCCGGTGGCGTTGGTGGATCAACTGGGCATTGACCTGTCGTCTGCTCCCGATGTGCGCCGGATCCAGCATCACAACATTGTGTATATCAAGGCGATTGACCTGCGGGATTTCAACATTTCTGTGGGCTGGGAGAAAGAAACGCGCACCGTGACCCTACGCTCGATTCTCACCATCTGCCCTGGTGCCCTAGATCGGATTATGGGCCATGGCAATGTCCGAGACATGCAGTTGCTGATGTTTCTGAAAGCCAACAATGAAAATGTGGTGGAAACCTTTGCCAACCTGCCCAAATACTATCGAGAAGAGGGGAGCGTGGAGGGCGTCAATTATGACATCGCCTTTTCCCAAATGTGTCTGGAGACCAACTTTTTGCAGTTTGGCGGCGAGGTGTTGCCAGAGCAATATAATTTTGCCAGTCTTGCCAGTGCTAATGCTGAAGAAGTGGCTGCAACCTTTCCTAGCCAACGGGTGGGGGTGCGTGCTCATATTCAACACCTCAAAGCCTATGCCAGTCAGGAACCCTTGGTGTATGAACAGGTTGATCCCCGGTTTAACTTTGTCACGCGCGGGGTTGCTCCGCTGGTGGATCAGTTAAGCGGACGATGGTCGGCAGATCCAGGCTATGGCAGCAAAATTATGGCAATTTTGAAGCGTCTTTATGAGTCAGCCGATCTACTGTGATGGACGTTGATGCTTAGTCTGGGCACAGCGGAGACGTAGCTGTGCTACGCCCCGCGTTGTCTGTCCCTGGAATCCGATCTTGGACGAGGGACGCGGTCGGGATGTGCATTACATCCCCGGTAGGTTCAAGCCTCCGGTGAGTTCTTCCATGCGCTCGCGCATGGTGGTGGTGGATTTCTCGTAGGCATCTTTCATCGCTGCCAAGACGAGATCCGAGAGCATCTCTGCACCTTCATTGAGGGCCTCAGACGTCACTTCAACCCGACGAGGTTCTTGGTTACCGCTGAGGAAGACTTTGACCTGTCCGCCTGCCGATGTTCCTTCAATTTCTAGCTCTTCTAGCTCTTGCTGCAGCCGTCGAGCGCCTTCTTGCACCTGTTGGGCTTTTTTGAACGCATCGGCAAGCTCTTTCATTTTGCCAAGACCAAAGCCGCCGCCAAATCCCTGTCCTTGCGTCATAGTTCTCTCGTTACCCATTGTGTTGATCATAGTATGTGTCTCTGTATTGTTCAGGGGAGCAACGTGCTCATCCGAACATTCAGAGCCCTGCAACCTTTGACTTCGGAGTTGATGCCGTCGCGTCATCAGCTGGGGGGCTGGAGGAGGCGATCGCTGCTGTCCAAGGTCAATGAGCGGTTGCGCTAAAATTGTACTGCCAAGATCCGTCAAGAGCGAACAGCATCCCTAGAGACAAACGCTCCAATCGTCGATGCTCTTGGCCAGTCCTGCCCTCTTATCTTAGCGGCTGGCGTGATCAATGCCCGCAAAAAACGGCTAGACGGCTTAGAACTCACCCAGCAGTCTAACTTCGGGTTCTAGGGTCATAGACCATTGATGGTAAACCGTCTCTTGAACATGATGAATTAAGTGGAGAATGTCGCTGGCGCTAGCACCACCACAGTTCAAAATAAAATTGGCATGGCGCTCGGCCACCTGAGCACCACCAATTTGGTAGCCTTTCAGCCCCGCCTGTTCAATTAACCAGCCAGCGCTGTAAGGTTGGGGATTACGAAAGACGCTGCCACAGCTAGGCAGGTGGTAGGGCTGGGTGGTACGCCGCCGCTCTAGGTGCTCGGAGGTTTGCTCTAAGACAAACTGAGCATCGGCACCGGGCTTGAGCTGGAGGGTGGCTTGGGTGACTAAGCGGCGATCGCCCTGGAGGTTGGAGGTGCGATAGGCGTAGCCCAATCCAGATGGGGCCACTTGGTTGAGGCTATGGTCGGGAGACAGCACTAGGGCAGACACCAAGATGTCTTCCATGGCCAACCCGTGGGCTCCAGCATTCATGACCACCGATCCTCCCAAGCTGCCGGGAATGCCAACAGCCCACTCTAGCCCTTGCCAGCCTCGATGGGCGGCTTGCCAAGCCAGTTTCGCCATCGGCACACCAGCTTCCGCTGTAATGAGCCCGTCGTCGTGAAATTGAATGCTGCGTAGGTATCGAGTGGAAATGACGAGCCCAGGTACGCCCTGATCGCTGACTAAGAGGTTGGAGCCTGCTCCCAGTAACGTAATGGGGACAGATTGGCGATCGCCCCAATCGAAGCTAGCGTATAGCTCATCCATGGTGCGTGGTGTCACATAAAACTCCGCGGGGCCGCCTACCCGAAATGAGGTCAAACCAGACAGCGGAACCCGTTGCTTAATGAGGCAGTCGTAACCCTCTAGCGGAATTGGATCACGCTGTGCTCCAATCGGTGTAAACCTTGACGGAGAAGCACCCTCCCCTAAAGGCACAACCGAGCGCGTAAGCTGGGATGCCTGGTGCCGAACGGGAGGGTCTTGAGATAGTGTCATGATTGCACAGGTTGTAGAATGCGTTGACATAAAGTTAGAAGGCGCTGATCGAGCAGGCTTAAAAACGGGGACTGCTCAGCGCATGGTTCGCACCCTGGTTAGAGTCTGTCAAGGTAGGACGTGACGGGTACCCAAGAGACTGTCTGGGGACTGATTCCTCACTGTGATACGCGCGCGATATAGATACAGGTCACAGATAGTAACTACAGGGCTGCTTGGGCTGGCTCAACGTAGTCTTCATAAAAACGAACCAAATCTGGGATGACTTGGTTTAAGTTACCAGCGCCTAGAAATAAAACTAGATCGCCAGGAACTAAATGAGTTTCTAAGTAGTGCACGATATCATGTAGTGTCGGCTGATACTGAACATGGGAGTGCTGGCTGGCGATCGCCTCTGCCAAGGCTCGTCCTGTAACGCGACCGAGATTAGACTCTCCTGCGCTATAGATGTCGGTAGACACTACCAAATCAGCATTCCCAAAGGAGCGAGAAAACTCTTCCATAAAGGTTTCCGTGCGGCTATAGCGATGGGCTTGAAACACCGCTACAACTCGACGGCGATCGCCGGAAGGCAGCTCGGCCCGCAGGCGTGCTGCTGCAAGCGTCGCTTCAATTTCGCTGGGGTGATGGGCGTAGTCGTCAATAAAGGTAATGCCGTGGGCGTCTCCTCGATGTTCGAAGCGCCGTCGGGCTCCTTCAAAGGTCAGTAGACTATCGGCAATGTCTTCAAACGAGACGCCCAAGCATCGGCTAGCGGCAACCGTTGCCAAGGCATTACTGAGATTATGGGTGCCTAAAATCGACAGGGTAAGGCGACCAAGACGCTCTCCGCGCTCCCAAATATCGGCGGAGGTGCCTTCTGATCCATAGATCACGTCGGTGACGGTGTAGTCAGCCTGTTTATCGGGATTGAGACTATAGGTGATGTCGGGTTGGAGCGATCGCTCGACGGCTTCAGAATCAATGCAAGCGACTAGGGTCTGGCACTGACTGGCAAACTGCTGAAAGATGCTAATCACCTCGTCTAATGTGGTGTAATGATCAGGGTGATCTAGCTCAATATTCGTCACAATGCCAATTTGGCCGCGCAGTTTGACGAGGGAGCCATCCGACTCATCTGCCTCTGCTACCAAATATTCACCCCGGCCAGAGCGAGCATTACCACCCCATGCGTTCACCTCACCTCCCACCACAATCGTGGGATCGAGCTGGGCATTGAGCAAAAGATATCCGAGCATACTGCTCGTTGTGGTTTTGCCGTGGGTTCCAGCTACCAAGATGCTGCGATATTCATCGGTTAAAGCTGCCAAAATGTCTGATCGGTGGAATACAGGACAGCCTAAATCAAGGGCAGCTTGATATTCGGCATTGGCTGTGCTGATAGCTGTCGAACAAACAACTTGGGGCAGGTAATGCTCAGCTAGGGACGATGAGACGGCGGTCGTCACCGTTCCTTCAAGATCCGAACTCGTAGTTGCTAGACGCGATCGCTCTGCTTCCGGGCAATAGTAATGCAGATTCGTTGCGTCTTGGCTCCAAAAAATGTGGGCACCTTCTTCCTGGAGCCGCTGAGTGATATGACTCAATCGAAGATCAGAACCGGAGACTGGTAAGTTTCGTTTGGCCAAGATGTAGGCGAGGGCCGACATTCCAATTCCACCGATACCGATGAAATGAAACGGCCTCCCGCTGAAATCAACGGAATTCAGCATTCTAGCTCCTTAAACACCACACCACACCGATAACACGCGCTATCATAACAAGAATTACACGTTTGCGAAATCGCTGAAGTCAATTACTCAACTAAGATTTCAGGTATTATGCAGCCTGGCTCTGGTGCTAGATTCCTCGTTCTTCGATGGTTTGAGCACTCGGGGAGCCATAAGTATTTGTGCGGATATTAGATGGTTTCGTGGTCGGATAGTCCGTTACGTTTCATCGCGCATCCGCGAGCTGCGGTTGTTGAACAGCAGGTGATCGATCTTACTGGATTGTCAGGTTAGACAGGTTAGAGAAGACGTCTAGGGGGCGGCCCCTGTTTTGCGAGTTGGTAGCGGGACGTTTCACCAAGCCTACCGTCTATTCCCCATAATTGATACCGATGATCACTATCTAGCAAAGTTTGGGAACAACCTTGCTGCTCTCTGCACCTTCAAACGTGGGCTACAAACCACCACACCTAATAGGGTAGAGGTTGGAGGATTCCTAGACGACTAGATGCTTGTGAGTGGGCTCTCAGATGGAGGCATCGAGACCTGAACTCTGATGGTTTTTTTGTACTTCGGGAGCGATCGCCCCTGATCCGTACATTCGTTTGAAACGTTTGAAAATTGTTCTTGAGTATATGCGGCTTCTTGGCAATATGGGTAAGATTGCAACGCATTGTTGAGTCCATGCAGCCATTCCAAACGACATATGTTTCAAACGCCATCAATGGCCAATGCATGGGTTTTGGATGCAAGCCGCTCTCCTCTCCCCTGAATCACCGTGGTTGCTCCCTCGTCTCTCCGCCCCCAACGGCTGGCGCTTTTGGGCGGCGCATTTAACCCACCCCACTGGGGACATCTTCAGCTAGCACAGGCAGCCTACGACCAAGGGCATGTGGATCAGGTGCTGTGGGTGCCAAGCTACAGTCCTCCCCATAAATCTGATCCAGCCTTGCCGAGTTGGCAGCAGCGGATGCAGTTGGTAGAGCTGGCGATCGCCCCCTATCCTCAATTTCACCTATGGCACCCCCCGAACCTACCGCCGCCTCGCTATGGGGTTGATCTGTTGCACACCCTGCAGCAGCAGTATGCTCCCCAAACCCAATGGGTTTGGATTGTCGGATCCGATACCTTTCAAACCCTGCCCCGTTGGTATCGCGTGCTTGAGGTTGCCCCCAAGTGCGACTGGTTGGTGGCACCTCGCCTTGGGGATCCGTCTGGGGAAGATTCAGCCGTCCATCCTCAGCAGCTTTGCCAGCAGGTGGGGGAGCAGGTTGCCCAGATCTTGCGTGATCAGGAGGTGGATCTCACCTGGCGCTGCCTCGACATGCCGGTGATACCCATGTCCTCCACCGATATTCGTCAACGATGCCGCGATCGCCAACCGATTGATCATTTGGTTCCAGGTGCGATCGCCACCTATTTGAACGACCAACCGTTATATTACTAGGGCCCGTTCATGCTTCTGGAGATTGAGAAGTGGCTTGATTTTTTGGGAATCGAGCGATCGCCCATGAATGAAGGAATTGGCCCTAGTTTCTGCCCCGATCCCCTATTGAGACGGGTACACCTAAAAGTGTATGATTTGATTCAACAATAGCGATTAACAATAGTACATACAGAGGGCAAGGCGCAGTGATTAGAGTAGCGATTAACGGTTTTGGACGCATCGGACGTAACTTTTTGCGGTGTTGGCTGACGCGTAGCGATAGTCAGCTTGATGTGGTTGCTATTAACGATACATCTGATCCAAAAACCAACGCCCATCTTCTTAAGTATGACTCTATGCTGGGCAAGCTGGATGCAGATATTGAAGCCGCTGAAAACGCCATCATTGTCAACGGCAAGACGATCAAATGCGTCTCCGATCGCAACCCTCTTAACCTCCCTTGGAAAGATTGGGGTATTGACCTGATCATTGAATCGACAGGGGTGTTTGTTTCTGAAGAAGGTGCGTCTAAGCATATCGAAGCCGGGGCCAAGAAAGTCTTGATTACGGCACCGGGTAAAGGCGGCAACATTGGTACCTTCGTGGTAGGCGTGAACCACGATCAGTACAAGCACAGCGACTACAACGTGTTGAGCAACGCAAGCTGCACCACCAACTGCCTAGCACCTGTGGTCAAGGTCATTCATGAGCAGTTTGGCATCATCAAAGGCACCATGACCACCACCCACAGCTACACGGGTGACCAACGCATCCTAGACGCTAGCCACCGCGACCTCCGGCGGGCTCGGGCTGCTGCTGTCAACATTGTGCCCACGTCAACCGGTGCAGCTAAGGCCGTGGCATTGGTTCTGCCTGACCTAAAGGGCAAGCTCAATGGCATCGCCATGCGGGTGCCCACCCCTAACGTTTCTGTCGTGGATTTGGTGGCGCAAGTGGAAACCAGCACCATTGCAGAACAGGTGAACCAAGCGCTGAAAGAAGCGTCTGAAACCAGCCTCAAAGGTGTTCTAGACTATACTGACCTGCCCCTAGTCTCGTCGGACTACCGCAAGACGGATGCCTCCTCCATCGTGGATGGCCAGCTCACCATGGTGATGGGCGGTGACATGGTGAAAGTGATTGCCTGGTATGACAACGAATGGGGCTACAGCCAACGGGTGGTTGATCTCGCTGAAGTGGTGGCTCAACGCTGGGAATAAGCGGTAAGCGATCGCCTCGACCTTAAATGAACAGCGTAAAGGGGACACCGTAATGGCGTCCCCTTTGCTTTGACATTCCCTTAACATGAGGTGTCTTAACGTTAGAGATGCGGATATTCGGCTGTGCTGCTGCTAGCCCCCTGAGGCCATTTCCGGAGCCTCAAACTTATAGCCAACTCCACGTACCGTTTGGATCAGTGCTGGTTGAGTTGTGTCGATTTCAATCTTTTTGCGGATTTGCCCGATATGGACATCTACAACCCGCTGATCGCCCACATACTCGTAATCCCACACTTTTTGAATCAACTCTGCCCGTCGCCACACCCGTCCAGGGTTGCTGGCTAGAAAGTGCAGCAGGTCAAACTCTAAAGCAGTTAGCGCTACCAAACTGCCCTCCAGTAGAACCTCTCGGCGGACGGGATCGATCATGAGATTGTTGAACTTGAGGCGCTGTTGCTCTGCTGTGGTAACAGGGCGCTGGCGCTTTAAGATAGCTCCAACCCGTACCTCCAATTCTCCCAAGCTGAAGGGTTTGGTGAGGTAATCATCTGCCCCTTGGGAAAACCCACGGATTTTGTCAGCTTCGTCGGAGCGACTGGTGAGCATCAACACAAAAACACCCGTGCGATTTTGCATGTCTTGGCAAAGGGTATAACCCGTTGCATCGGGCAGATTCACATCCAAAATGACTAAGTCAGGATTGAACTGCTCAAAAATGGCCATCGCCGTTTTGCCATCTTCCGCAGATTCCATCTGGTAGTTCTGCTTGGAGAGGAAGCGATGGATGAGGGTGCGGATGGACGGATCGTCATCAACAACAAGAATTTTGGGTGAGCCCATGGCCGTGACTTAACTCAAAAGTAACGAACGTAAGCACTGGATATGACTAGGTTGATTAGCCGTCAGTCGATGAAACCATTGTAGAGAGAAGAGGCTAAAAACCGTTTCTCCACACCCTGAACTCTCGCTGTCATTCAGGGGGGCATGATCTTCTGAAGGTGCGGCTATCGACATAATCAAGATAGATCTCAGTGACATCAGTGAACTATGTGCGGTAGAGGTTGTTTTTAGGAACAAGACAATAGCAGATGCCTAATAACAACCTGAGATTTGAATCTAGGCTAGAGGACAGAGCCCACGTCAACGATTAGGATAGGATTTTGTAAAATCTAACATTTAGTTGCCTCTTCCCCCATAGCATATCAAGCGATCTTGGCATCGGCTTGGCTTGAATCTTAGATTCTTTATGTCTACCGTACCCTAGATATTCAAGAGATGAGAGGAATTGCGAATGAAACTAGGTGGTTGGTTAGAATAAATCCATTAGACTGCGTGAGTCTAGTCCAAAATTTCTAGAAATTCTCCATCGCCACACTTGGGTTAGAAGAGTATGATGCATGGAAGGTTCTAGAGTGGGTATGCTCGTCTCATCTACCTTGATTCAGCCTTTCTCCATGGCAGCAGGGGGAAAGACATAAATTGACAAGGGGAGGAGAGGTTGGGCGATCGCCCCTTTGGAAATCACAGGTCAACCTAGTTAATATCAAGAAAGCAAGAAAGATTTTGCTGACACTAATCAACCATACTGTACGCTGGCAAGGCTTAAAGGGAGGGCAGTAGGACTCTAAATAGTGGTTTTCTATCGAGTCATACAATTGTCAGGCAATTCCTAAAATCTTGTGGACAGTTTTCTTGCTGATCATAATTGACAATTCTAAATTAAGTACAGTGGGAGTCTTGCGGAGGTCTTAGATGAGAGAGCAAAGCGGTTATGAATTGCTCGGGGTCGGCGAAGATGCATCGTTTGAAGAAATTCAGCAGGCACGTGGTCGTCTGGTGGAAGAGTATAAAGACGATCGCAAGCAGTTAGAGGTGATTGAAACTGCCTACGACTCTGTGCTGATGGAGCGTCTACGCCTACGCCAAGAGGGCAAAATTCCGGTGCCCGATCGCATCCGGTTTCCCGAGCGCCAGGTGGTCGATGCTCCGGTGAAGTCAGAACCGGCGACATCGGTACAAACGCCGGATTGGCTCCAAGGCGTTTTGGATACACCCAGTCGCACGGATATTCTTTGGCCGGGGGGCGTCATGCTGGCCACGGCTGTGATTGGCGTCATGGCTCCGCCGGCGGCTCTGGCCATTGGCATTGGCGCTAGCATTTACTTCATTAGCCGCAAAGAACGTAAGTTTGGCCGGGCGGTCTTAATTACATTCTTGGGCTTCTTTGGGGGGGTCTTCCTGGGCTCATGGCTAGGGGGCGTGCTGCTCACCCAAGGACTGTCGAGCATTACTCCGGATGTGTTTGCCACGATGGTGACGCTGATTGCCCTGTGGCTGACGAGCAGTTTTTTCCGGTAGATGCCTGGGTGTTTCTGGCTGGCAGTAATCTCCTGGGGACTAGGGACTCATATTCTCGTGGTGTAGGACAAGATCAACGGCGGCGGCCAAGTTATCCACGATGAAGTGGGGGGCATGGTGGCTCAGTTGTTCACGGTTACGAATGCCCGATAGGACAGCGATCGCCTTAATGTTGTAACGATGGGCGGCGGCTAGGTCTGCCTCGGTATCACCGATCATCCAGTTGGAGGCGGGGGGTAGCTCTGCCATGGCCCGTTCCATCAAACGCGGCTTGTCTTCCACATCGGTGGTTTTCACATAATCGTTGCTGAGGCAATAGCGGCGATCGCTGGGGAAAAAGCGTCCGAGGTCATAGCGAGCAAAGGCGTCGTCTAGCTCTCGTTCTCGGCGCATGGTCATGACGGCTAGGTCGATGCCCAGGGACTGGATGCGTTCTAGGGTGGCGATCGCTCCCGGCACGGGCTGATCGTACTTGAGGTAGGGCAGGGTATGTACCGTTTTGCGGCGATATCGGGCAAAGATTTCCGCCTGTCTTTCATCGAGTCCAGAAATACGCCCAATCTGACGTTCGGGCACTTGGGCCCGCTTCAGTTCCCAAAAGTCTGCTTTGGATAGACAATTCAGCGGTTGATCTGGGCGACCCACCTGCTCTAGCCCAATTTGATAGACCTGGTAATAGCGCTCCGACACGTCCATGATCGGGCCGTCAAAGTCAGTGATAAGTCTTAGCATTCAGCGAAAGGTTGAGATGATCTAGGTTGCTGTTACGTTTTATCACAGACTGGGGCTCTGTAGATGTCGTCTGGAGCGATCGCCTCCTTGCTCCTGAGCTGTGAGTCCAACCAAGGTCAGGCTGTGTGCATGTGCGGGCAATACCCAGCTATCGTCTGCCGTTCACCGTTATGGAACGCCCATGAGACCGTCTAGGATGCTGCCCGTGGCTTTGTAGGGGGTGCCCTAGGGCAGCGATCGCCTGGTGGGGATCGGCGTTAGGCAATTTTAAAAGAAAAAAACCGGCAGAGTCTTAGGTCCACCGGGCTGTTAGTCAACTAGCACTCACGTTATCCGAGGGGTAGGGCAAATCGTCAGGATAGTCTGATTGGGTTGTTCCCCAAAACCAAACGTTTTATACCTCCTGCGAGGCCCGTGCCAACGAGGTCAACATCCTAGCGCCGTAAGACCAGAACTGGGCAGGGCGATCGCCGTACCACCCGTTCTGCAACCGATCCCAGCATCAAGCGGCCCATGCCCGTGCGCCCGTGGGAGGGAATCACAATCAGAGACATCTGCTGCTCTTTGGCATAGCGGATAATTTCGATGCTGGGGGTGCCGACCAGCACCGTAAACTGCACTTTCTCGTATGGCTTGCTGGAGAAGCGATCGCGAAAACTTTGCTCGACATGCTGTTGACGACTGGCGGTATTCACCGTTTGCCAAGTGATGCCGGGCTCCCCCGGACTCAGGGGTGGCAAGACATGCAGGACATGTAAGTGGGATGGATCGCCTACCCAGGTGAGGGCAGCGGCCTGGGCGGCAAAGGCGGCATCGGAGAAGTCAATCGGGACGAGGACGCGGCTGAGACCGCTGAGATTGATATCTAAGGGCTCCATCGTCATGCTCCTGATTTATGGTCAACCATGGGGGCGGGGATGCTGTAGGTCTCCCATCCTATTCTTGACAGTGACCTAGGTTAAAATGCGGTTAATTCCGTCAAGATTTGTGTCGTATCGGTCAGTTCTGGCTGCAGCGCGGCTGAGTCTGCCAGGTCTGGGCATCCCAGCGATCGCCCTTGACCGAGAAGCGATCGCTCCCCTAGGCAAGCTTCGACGGATCAGTTCCCTCATGTGTTTGGAGCCGTAGTGTCCTTGGATGATGGTGCTTGGCAGGAATGGGGTGGTGCTTGGGTCGAGGGTCTCGGTCAGGGCATCCACGTCTTAGATGATGGCTTCACCTGGTGGGTGGAGCGGGTGATATCCCCTGTGTTGTTCTACGATGCCGGCACGGGCATGCCTTTCATGGTGCTGTGGCTGCTGCTTGGTGGGCTGTTCTTCACCCTGCGCATGGGGTTGATTAACCTACGGGGCTTTGCCCATGCCATTGCGGTGTTGCGCGGCCGCTATGATGCGGCCGATGAGGTGGGGGAAGTCTCCCATTTCCAAGCTCTGTCTACGGCCCTGTCTGCCACCATTGGGCTGGGCAATATTGCTGGGGTGGCGATCGCCATCCACCTGGGCGGGCCCGGGGCCGTTTTTTGGATGACCCTAGCCGCTCTGCTGGGTATGAGCAATAAGTTTGTGGAATGTACCCTCGGGCAGATGTACCGGGTGGTGCGTCCTGATGGCACGGTGGTGGGTGGCCCCATGTATTACCTGTCGCAAGGGCTGGCGGAACGGGGGTTGGGGCGGCTGGGGCAGATTTTGGCGGGGATGTTTGCCCTGTTTTGCCTGTTGGGCACCTTGGGAGCCTCCACCCTGTTTCAAGCCAATCAATCCTATCAGGCGATCGCCACCGTGGTTCCAGCTCTTGCAGACTGGGACTGGCTCTATGGGGCGGTGTTGGCTGGCTTGGTGGGCTTGGTGCTGATCGGCGGCGTGCAGCGGATTGGCTGGGTGACCAGTCGCTTGGTGCCCTTGATGTGTGGCCTCTATGTAGGCGCGGCGCTGTGGGTGTTGCTGTCCCACGCGACAGAGATTCCGGGGGCGATCGCCACCATTGTGCAAGGTGCCTTTTCCCCACAAGCGGTGGAGGGGGGCTTTGTGGGGGTGCTGGTACAGGGATTGCGGCGATCGGTCTTTTCTAACGAGGCGGGCATTGGTTCGGCAGCGATCGCCCATGCGGCCTCTCGCACCCGTGAACCGATTCGAGAAGGAATTGTGGCTATGCTGGAGCCGTTTATTGATACGGTGATTGTCTGCAACATGACCGCCCTGGTGGTGATTATCACCGGCACCTATCGGGATCCTGATTTGGCGGGGGTGAGCGGGGCGGAGTTGACGAGCATCGCCTTTGGTTCGGTGATCAGTTGGTTTCCCTTAGTGCTGGCGATCGCCGTTTTTTGCTTTGCCTTCTCCACGGTGATTTCCTGGGGCTACTACGGCGAACAGAGCTGGGATTACCTGCTCGGCGATCTAGGGCGGCGCACCCATGGGCTGTATAAACTGCTGGTGTTGGCGGGGGTGTTTATTGGGGCGATCGCCGATCCGCAAGCGGTGATTGAATTTGGGGATGGCATGATGCTGTCTATGGCCTTGCCCAATCTGCTAGGGCTGTACCTGATGACCGGCAGGGTGACCAGGGAACTGCGTCGCTATATGACTCGCCTCAAGGCCGGAGCCTTTGAGCCCGTCTTGGTGCCCCAAACCGTTCCGGTTGAGCGATCGCCAGTGGATAGCCGTCCCTAGTACCGCAAGACAGAAGAATGAAGATAGAAAAACGAAAAAGACTTCCAGGACACACAAGGGTTCCTGCCTTAGCAACTAAGCGGGTTACTTCCGCCTCGGAGTACGAGTGCCTGCACAAACCTCGGTTGGTGATGAATAATTGAAATAGACCTGTGTGCCCTGACCCTGCCCAACCAGCGATCGGGAGTACCCTCCAGTCCTTTACCCTTCTGCCACTTGCCTTGAGCCTTCCCACCCCCATTCAGCTTGATACCCTAGACCTCCTGGAGTGGCCCCGCCTCTGCCAGCATCTGGCCACGTTTACGGCCACGAAGCTCGGAGCGGTTGCGGCCCGCCAGATTCGCATTCCGACGGCGTTGTCGGAAAGTATGGTTCTGCTTGCCCAAACCCAGGACATGGCTGAGCTAGAGCAGACCTTGAGCAGTCGGCTGTCCTTCGACGGCATCCAAGATATTGGCGACGCCCTCGAACGAGCGGCGCTGCTGGGCGTGTTGGGGGGAATGGAACTGCTGGCGATCGCCACCACCCTGTCCGGCGTGCGCAACCTGCGGCGCGTCATCGATGCCCATGCTGCCGTCCCGACGTTAAAAACCCTGGTCACCGATCTGCGTACCTATCCAGACCTGGAGCAGCAGATCCACCACTGCATTGACGATAACGGCCAGGTAGCTGACCGGGCTAACCCTGCCCTGCGCGGCATTCGCGACAGCATTCGCAGTTTGCGTAGCCGCATTTATGACCAATTACACCAGGTGCTCAACCGGCAAGCCAATGCGGTGCAGGAGCCGGTGATTACCCAACGGGGCGATCGCTTCGTGATTCCCATCAAAGCGCCCCAAAAGGATGCGGTGCCTGGCATTGTCCATGATGTATCGGCTAGTGGCG
>DATNRH010000524.1 GCA_036703605.1 Candidatus Obscuribacterales bacterium
GTTGTCTGCAGGTCAAACTAGATAGAAATCATGCTGCACTGAGGAAGATTCCCTTTTTTCAGCAAGCCCTAGATACGCTATGTATTCAGGGCATTATCTAGATAGCTGTAGCTCTCTAACCGGACTTGGTATCCGTCCATAAGTCATCTAGAAATTCGGATGCAGGATCAACACCGCTGACTAGCAAATAGTCCCTCGCTCTGGTACATGCTACGTATAACAAATGGCGCTCGGTGTTATAAACTTCTTCCAAATCTGACTCATCTGAAATATATTCTATTCGTTCTTGCAGTGGGATCACTTCATCATCACAAGCCATGACAACAACAGCTCGAAACTCTAGCCCTTTGGCAAGATGCATGGTGCTCACGGCAATATGACCAGGGGTATAGGCGATATGGTCGTCTAATTCAATGGGTGTTGCGCCTGCTTTCTGGATAGCTGCGATCGCTCTTTCTAATTGGGGGCGATCGCGTACGAAAACACCGATCTCGTCAGGCTGGAGGTTCATGGTCAGATGGTTAGCAATCCATTCTGCCACCGACTCAAGTTCGTCGTCTGGAGAATTATGGATCTCCACAACTGGGGCAGGGCCGTTAAATACTGAAACTGTATGACGACGCTCTTCTCGGTTGCCGTCTACATCACTGATGCTGCTGGGCAGGAGGCGATCGGCAGCGGCACGAATTTGATGGGAGGTGCGGTAGTTGATGGTGAGGGTATGGGATCGACCTCGGATATCAACGCCTAGGGCTTTCCAGGAAAAGGGCTGTTGGAAAATGCGTTGGCCTAGGTCGCCGGTGAAAAATAGGCTATCGGGTCGTTGGCAGCCCAGGGCAGCTAGGAAGCGCAGCTCGGCTACGCCCATATCCTGGGCTTCGTCAATGATGGCAAAGGTGTAAGGGTAATCACCCGTTTGGATGAGATGCTCGGTCACCTGTTGAAAGATGGTGGGCCAGGTCAGTTGCTGGTGTTCGCCTAAGTGATGGTGAACCTGTGCAAAGATCTGCCATAGGATCTCTCTCTGTTTTATCCCTAGGCGGGTTTTGCGGCCCAGTCTAGGTACGTCGCGATAAGCATCCCAGGTTGTCAGCCGCCATGGGTCTACGACTGTGCTCCACTCGCCCCATAGGAACGTACCCGTAAATTTTCCTGGGGCACTATCTTGGGCGATCGCGACCAGATGCGATCGCAGGTCTTCTGGATCAACCAGATTAGGTGGTAAAGCAAAGGCAGTATAAAGCTCCAGCGCTACCTCTTGGATGGCTTTAACCTCAATCCGGTCGATGATACTTGGCTCATTGCCAACCAGACGATACAGCTTAAGGGCCAGTGCATTGGCTAGGGCAGGGGAGAAGGTTGTTAATAAAACGGTCGATTGGGGATGGGAACGGGCCAACCATACGGCGCGATGGAGACCGACAATGGTTTTACCGGTGCCAGCGGAACCTGAAACGCGGGTCGGGCCGCTACAGTCTCGTTCCACAAGCGATCGCTGCCCTGGATGCAGGAAAACAGTCCATTTTTCCCAAGGATATTGGAGAGCCCGGTCTAGTTCTTCACTATTACTCATCACCCGGAAACGCCGTTGGGCATCGGGATGCTTGAAGGGATCTATATCATCAGGAATGGCAACCGGTTTCTGGGGTTTTCCGCCAGTCGCCAGTTCTAGGAGGGCTTCGGCAGCTTCTTGGGGGAGGTGGTCGGCTAGGTCGAAGAGGGTGTCTTCTGTAGCAGCTTGGGCATCGTCTAGCCATTCTGGGGGCACCCCATAGGCTAGGAGGTCTTCGGCTGAGATGGCGGCAAACAACTGAGGTTTGGGTGAAGCGACAGCCGGCACCGTGACTGTTTTTTGGATGATCACCTCTTCTACCGTTTCCCGCACCTCCACCAGTTGAGCAGCACCGGTTTTGGGATGGCGCTCGATCTTGCGCCGCCTGGCCCAGGTGTAGGCATCATCGTGGTGATCCACGTAGCAAAGCATGAGGCTAGCATCAGTTTTATGGACAATGAGGCGAATGTCTAGATTGACGCTAACTGACCAAAAGTTGGGGTCTTTGACGCGATCGAGTTTGTGAAACCGTAGACCAGAACTCGTTGAGTTGAGCTGGAGGTCGAAGGCAGCGGTTTTAACTACTTTTTGCTCTTGGCTGGTCAGCTTGGTGAGGCTGTCGGTGAAGGTATCTGCGATGCGGAATTCCATTAGTCACCTAGAAGTGGAGTAATCGCTTGCAACAGATCAGGGATACTAGATTTTAGGGTAAGCCAAATACGATCGACATCTACACCTTCGTAGTCGTGAATGAGTTTGTCTCGCATTCCTGCCATTGCTGACCAAGGGATATTAGGATGTTGGTTGCGGAATTCAGGAGATAGGCGTTTGACAGCCTCGCCTAGGACAGCAATTTGATAGAGTACGGCGGATTGGGTCTTGGTGTCGGCGGCAAAACCTTCTTGGGTCACGCCGTTCACGAAATCTAGGGAAAATCGGGCAGCTTTTGCTATATCAAGGAGGGATGCTTGATCACGCGGGTT
>DATNRH010000525.1 GCA_036703605.1 Candidatus Obscuribacterales bacterium
CAAACCGATGAATGTTTCCCTATTTTGGTGCGGATGTTGGAAACCGATCCCGACTACAGCATTCGGGCAGCAGCGGCGGGGGCCCTGGGCTATCTAGAAGATCCCCGAGCGTTTGAACCGCTGATGCGCACCTTTTATGAAGATACCGATTGGCTGGTGCGGTTTAGTACGGCGGTGTCCTTAGGGAATCTCAAGGATCCTCGGGCCCATGATGTTTTGATACAGGCGCTGTCGAGCCACGAAATTGTTTTGCAACAGGCGGCGATCGCTGCCCTGGGTGAGATCCGTGACCTGAGCGCAGTGGATCGGCTGTTGGACTTTGTGCAGTCGGAAGACTGGCTGGTGCGTCAACGGTTGGCGGAAGCGCTGGGGAATCTGCCGACGCCCAAGAGTGTATCGGCGTTGCAATATCTGGAGCGAGATACCCATACCAATGTGGCCACGGCGGCCATGATTGCCCTGCGGCGTTGGCGAGACAGCGGTGAATTGGATCAACTGATCACGACATCTGCCGACGATTAGCTTAGGTTGCCAAGCAGGTCTAACCGGCCGCGATCGCCATCTAGGCAACAGAGCTGACCCACCGGGAGGGCAGCATTCTCGCCGTCGTGACCAAAGGGCAGGCCGGAAACGATGGGAATGCCTAGGTCACCGAGGCGATCGCGCAGCACTTCAGCAACCGTGAAGCTGGGGATACTGGGCGGCGGGTCACATTGGCTAAAGCGACCGAGGGCAATGCCCTTGACCTGGGATAGCAAACCCATCATCCGCCACTGGGTCAACATGCGATCGATGCGGTAGGGCGCTTCTGATACGTCCTCTAGCGCCAAGATGACGCCGGATAGATCGAGCTGCACGGCGGTTCCCAGCAGGTGGGTGGCCACGGTGAGGTTGACGGGGAGCAATAATCCCTGAGCGGTCCCACCGCCCCAGCCTTGTCCGTGGATGGAGGGTAAACGACCGCCCCGTACCCAGTCGAAAAGGCGATCGACTGACCAAGCCGGTTCCGATCCTAGGGTGGTCAACAATGGCCCATGGACGCCAGAAATCTGCTGCTGGGCCAGGCTCCAGAGCAGGGCGGTGATGTCGGAAAAGCCAATCAACCATTTGGGCGTTAGCTGGCTGGGCCATTGCCAGGCTTCCAACAGCCGTGCTCCCCCATAGCCACCCCGCGCACAGAGGATCCCTCGGCAGTCTGGATCATCAAGGGCCTGCCATAGCTGTTGCCGCCGTTGGACATCGGTGCCGGCCAGGTAGCCCCAGCGAGCATCGTAGCCTGGTACCGGCTCCACGCGATAGCCTTGGGATCGCCAGAGGTCAATTCCGGCATGGAAGGCAGCGGTTTCTCGTAGGGCTCCGCTGGGAGATACGACACAGAGCTTATCGCCTGGTTGCAGCGGCGGTGGCGGGGTGCAGGGTTTCATCTGGATTCGACTCGATGCTTTAACGCTGGATGATGGTAACGGTGGATGATAGTGGCGCTGGCAGGATGGTGACGATCCGCCGTCGTTATCCTTCAAGCATAGTTTGCAGCCAGTCTTCCACCCGTGCGCCTAGGGCCGCGAGGGAATAATGTTCTTCAGCAGCTTGGCGGCAGCGGTGGCGATCCAACTCCGGCAGACGGGCGATCGCTTCCACTAAGGCATCCACGGAATCCGGTTCCACTACCCATCCCGTTTGCCCATGGCTAACAATTTCTGCTGGGCCACCTCGCCGATAGGCAATCACCGGCACGCCACAGGCCAGCGCTTCGATCACCACATTGCCAAAGGCTTCCACCCAGCGCGGCGTCACCAACAACCCTCGACATTGACCCAGTTGGGCCTGTAACTCGGCGGTGGAGAGAAATCCTTGGTAGCTGACATCGGCATTGGGATAGGTGCGACAGACCTGCTGCCAATAGTCTGGATCGGGCATGGCTCCCCAGACTTTCAGGGAGAGATGGCTTTGATCCGCAGCGGCGATCGCATCTTCAATACCCTTCTCGGGAGCAATGCGTCCGACCCAGCCTAGGTAAGTGTCCGGTTCCGCCACAAAGCGATAGTGGGATAAATCCAGACCATTGCCCAAGCAGCGGCAGCGATCGCCAAAACTAAAGGTTTCTGCCTGGGCCAAGCTATGGACGGCAACCGTGTGGGGATAGTGGGCCACGACCTGGGCGATCGCGTCATCCATGGCGTCGGTGAGGGAGGCCATGCTCACCAAGTGGGCAATGGGGCGATCAAACCAGGGGGTGAGGTAAAAGGGCAGCCAATCGTAGGCAAAATTCACCAGCACGTCATATTGAGGTGCCAAGAGCTTGGCTTGCTGCCACATGGCACCGAGTACGGGCTGGGCTGGTAGGGTAATGGCCGCATCCCGTTCCTGGTTTTGGGCCAGGGGTTGCAGCTTGCCCGCGACCGGTATGACGTTGACGTCCCCTAGGCTGGAGCCCGTGGGAGCCAGGATGGTGATCTGATGGCCGCGCTGGGTGAGGGCCTGGGCGATATTGTGTAGGGTGAGTTCAACGCCACCGCCCAGCCCAGAGCCTAGTGGCCCGACTGGCGTGGAGACCAACAAAAGATGAAGCGATCGGCAAGGGTTTACCATTCAACGGTACGCATCCGTAATCTAGATCGTGACCTACCTTTCTGCAGAGCAAGATTCCCAACAGTGGTATACCTTGGGGCTGCACGTCAGGTTGGTTGGGACTGTGGGCTAGGGATCGAGCATGGCAGCTTGTTCAGGGGAATAGCCTGCTAAACGACGCGCCAAGTCAGGATTATAAACCCGTAGGTAGTTCCAATAGTTGCCAAAGACAGATTCTACATAGCCCTTGGTTTCTGGGAAGGGAATTTGCTCCACAAACAGATCGGGATCACTGAAGCCAAAGCGATCGAGCCAGTCGGCTACGCTGCCTGGCCCGGCGTTGTAGCTGGCGATCGCCAATAGAGAATTGTTGCCATATTCTCGATGGGTATAGTCTAGATACCAGGTGCCCAATTTGATGTTGTCATTGGGATCGGTCATCGTAAACTCGCCGATATCGTCGGACTGAGCAGCGATCCAATCCGCGGTTTCTGGCAGCACCTGCATCAGACCTAGAGCTCCGGCTACCGATTCAATTTTGGGCTCAAAGCGCGACTCTTGGCGAATCAGCGAGACCACCAGCAGAGGGTTTAACTGGCGATCGCTCGACCATTCCTGAATCAGATCGTCGTATAAAAACGGATAACGGGCTTGCCAATAGGCAGATTGTTGGCGCAGGGCTTGGTATTGCTGCTGCTCTTCTGGATCCTCGCGCCAGGCCAAGCTTTCCACCATGAAGATGCCTTCTAGGTTGTCGCCCACGCCCAAGCGCATGACGCCATCGGTAAACTGTTGGGCAACCGTCGGCTCCATGCGATCGCGATATTCCACTTGCCAGCGAGTCCAGGCGTCTTGATCCTGTCCCAGCCAGTAGAGTTCCTGCAAGACCTCGGAGCCATCCAGGGGCGTTTGGTGGCGGGGCGGAATTTGAATGGGCACCATTTTCTGTCGGGTGCTGGTGAAGTCGCCCACATCCCACCCGAGGGCGATCGCTGCCCGCCAGGCATAGTAGGAGTCGGGATAATTTCTAAGAATGGTCTCGTAGGCGGCTTGGGCCGCTTGGCTATTGCCAGATTCCTGACTGAGGCGGCCGATCCAGAAGGCTGATTCGGCGGCATGGTCGCTGTTGGGGTTTTCCTCCAGCAGTTGTTTAGCCCAAGCCTGAGCTGTCTCGCGATCATTTGCCTGGAGGGTTCGCTGCACCTGTTGCCAGCGCAGGGTTGCCGCTGCGTCGGATGAGCTGTGCTGGGTGAGCACCGATTGGCGAGCTTGCTGGGCAGATTCAGCGCTTTGCAGTTCGTCGAGGCGATTGGCGCGTTCTAGAAGAGCATCAGCGGCGCGATCAGGGAAGTTTTCCCGCACGATATCTAGATAAGCGATCGCTTGTCTGGATGATGATGTCAGTGATGCTAGGTGAATCAAGCCTTGGGCTGTATCAGGTTCGTTGGGAAAAGTTTCATACAGTCGCTGATAGGCCTGGATGGCATCCTGGGTGCGATCCCCCAACTGCGCGCCCCGTCCAGCTCGGTAAAGGTTGCGAGGGGTGGCGGTGGCGCGGGCATAGGCGCGGCCAGCCTGACCATAAATTTGTTTTTCCCAATAGCCAAAGCCGATGGTTTCCCAGTCTTCTGGTGTCAACTCTGCAGTATGATCTTCTGCCAACTCATTGAGCACCGCGCCGCTGTTGGGTAAGTGCAGCCCGTAGCGGGCCAGCAGCCGCAGCAGATCGACCTGACCAGGATTGCTGGTGAGCCGGGCTTGGGCAATATCGAGGGTGCGGGGATGGGAGGGAAAGTTGGCGATCGCCCGATCCCAATATTGGGTGTCGCTGCTGGTGATGCCGATGGCATAGAGCGCCTCTACGGATACCGGATCGTCGGGATAATCATTGGCCAACTGCTGCCAGGTTTCCAACGCTTCGGCTCGCTGATCTAAAGCTTCGTGGGCAAGGGCCGTTTGGTACAGCACGTAGGGCGCAAAGGGAGAATACTCTGCTTCCAGACCTTGGAGCCACCGGAGGGCCTCTTGGGGTTGCCGTTGGTTGAGCAGGTCGGTGGCCAGGAGATAGCGGGCCCGGCTTCGTTCTAGGGAAGCTTCGGGTTGGTTGGCGATCGCTTCTAGATCAGCCTGGCGTGCCTCGGCGGGGAGGGATACCAGAGCCAGCACCGCCGATTCGCGGTTGGCATCAAGGTCTTGGTCGGCAAAGAGATCGTCTGAGATCTCGTTAGATTGACCGACGATGGGCAGCCGGTTGAGCAGCCCTGGATAGCGAAATGCGGTAATTGCGCCGCCCAACGCTAGGATGATCGCTCCTGCTCCAAGGGCTAGGGCGATTTTACCTGGTGTTTCTTGGAGTGGCTTCACCATGAATTGACGTCATATAGGTCGCTGAGCAATACATCAATATCTCGATGACCAGACCAAGCTGCTGCCTGGCTCATCTGCCCCCAGATTCTAGCACTCCCATCAATGACGCGATCGCCATCCCATGACAGCGGCGATCAGACCCAAACAGCCAATCCCCATCAGCCCCGCCAAGGGATTTTGATCAATACCCGTGACCCATTCGGGAACGCGATCGCCATAGTCAATCCATTCGCCCACATGCAGCACATAGGATCCCCACACCAATCCCGCATGGAGACCAATGGGCAGACCCAACTGGCCGCGTCGGGTGAGCCCTCGCCAAGTAGCGGTGGATCGCTTGGCCCACACGAGCGTCAGCCCCAGCAGCACCAGTCCGGGGAAGCCGGGGAGGGTGCGCAGGATCTCGGTAGGCGGCTTCAGGTAATGCAAAATCGCGAAGATCAGGCTACTGCTCCACAGGGCGACGGCGGGGCGATAGTCTCGCTCTAGCTCATCCAGCAGCCAGCCTCGAAACACCAGTTCTTCCCCCACGCCGACCCCCACACCGACCAGCAATCCCTGCAGGGCGACGGGCAGCAACGACCAAGAGGGCGATCGCCACGTCACCCAGCCCAGCAGGCTTGCTAGACCATAGAGTGCCATCAGACTTAGCAGACCCACCAGCAAGCCCGCCAGCAACTGCAGGCGATTGCTGAGCGAACCACTCAAGCCATAGTGCTGCAAGGGGCGTGGATAGCCATGCACCGACCACCCCCAGAGACGTACCAGGGTCACAAACTCAACTCCTAAAATCACCATCACCACAATGGTGCGGGTGTTGGCATCGGGAATCACCCAATACCCTAAGGCGGCAAAGGGCAGCCAAGCGATCGCCAGCCAGATCAAAAATGTGATCAGGCGACGGGGGGCAGACTGATGGCGCGTGAGCGTAGGGGTACCCTTCAACAGAACCCTATCCTCAAAAAACAGCAGGTATTCAAGCTATTCGTCGGGTTCCATGGTGCTGATTAATCCATGGTTTTTCAGCGTTTCACAATAAAACTCCGCATGTTCTTGGGCACAGGTAATCACCAGGGCCAGGCCGTTGGTATGGGCCTCCATCATGATATCGACCGCTTGAGGCTGGGTTAAACTTGCCACGGTCTGCATGAGGGTCTGCACGACATACTCCATGGAGTTGTAATCATCATTGTGGAGAAGAACCCGGTAGCGGGGCGCAGGCTTCCGTACCGTTGAACTCCGTTCAAGGGTTTCGACTGACACAGAGCTAAACCTCTCGTTCTACTTCCAAGTGGGACAATCGGACGCCGTTGATCATCCTTCTGCCGTTTGGCAACCTAGCAGGATGATTCGACCTTGCATCAGAATGGGTGACAATGCAATGGCCCGAGCAGCGACCCAGTGAGTGAGGATTGGTCTGCGATCGCGCCACAGGTTGCATTTGCATTGCTTAATATTTCTAACATCATTTATACCATTCCTGCTTCGGATTCTGGTGGGGGTGGGCGGGAGTGCAATAACACCCTGCCGCACCATCAACTGTGTCTAATTGCCGAGGTGATCGGGGTCTAATCGTTCGTTCATGGGCGACCACGAGATCTGGACGCCATGGCTGAGTCCCCCCGATTCCCGCAGCGATCGCTGAGCATGGAGCCAAGATTCTTGCTTCATAATTTGTAATACTAGAACTAGATCCATCGCTTCTTGCTGCACCCATGACGACTCTTCCTCCCACCTCTGCCCCACCCACGGTTCAAACTTGGACATGGCGCACCTACCCCATTACCTATGCCCAGGAGGGCATCCAAGGGCCTGCCATTGTTCTGGTTCACGGTTTTGGCGCGTCTTGGGGGCACTGGCGCAAACTCATGCCCTTGTTGGCAGAGCACTACCAGGTCTATGCCTTGGATCTTCTAGGATTTGGAGCCTCTGCTAAGCCTACGCCTGGGGAGGCGATCGCCTATACCTTTGAGACCTGGGGAGCCCTCGTGGGCGACTTTTGCCGCGAGGTGGTGCAGGCTCCGGTGACGGTGGTGGGCAATTCCATTGGCTGTGTGGTGGCCATGCAAACGGCGGTCGATTATCCCGACTGGGTGCAGGGCGTGGCGTTGATCAACTGTTCTCTGCGGCTCTTGCACGATCGCTATCGCAGCACGCTGCCTTGGTTCCGGCGCACGGGGGCGGGCATGATGCAGAGTATTCTGGGTGTCCAATGGCTAGGACGGCAGTTTTTCCAAGCGATCGCCAAGCCCAAGACGGTTCGCCGGATTTTACTGCAGGCCTATGCCCAACCAGAAGCCGTTACCGATGACTTGGTGACCATGTTGATGACCCCAGCGGCTGATGTAGGCGCTGCGGATGTATTCCTGGCCTTCACCCGCTATTCTCAGGGGCCGTTGCCGGAGGATCTCCTGGCGATCTTGCCCTGTCCGGCCCTGATCCTCTGGGGAGTTGAGGATCCCTGGGAGCCGATTGATCTGGGGCGGCGGCTGGCTGAGTTTGACTGTGTCGATGCCTTCATTCCCCTAGAGCGGGCGGGGCACTGTCCCCAGGATGAAGTGCCGGAGGTGATTGCTCCCTTGCTGCAGGACTGGATGAACCAGAAACGGGCGATCGCCCCCTCTATGTAACGAGGGCTTGATGGTTCGCCTGCCCATGCCTACGGTAATGTTCTGAAGAGTGACAAATTATAGGGATTTATAACAGTTATGAGAGCCGCTAAAGCCCTCAAAGTGGCTTGACAAGAGGTGTCCAACTCTTTTTAAAAAATGTGTTTCGGATGCTCTTTGGGAAACTGACGCGTATACTGGCACGCATACCGCGTCTACAAGGCCCATGTCAAGTCTCCAAATGCGCCTCATTGAGTTCTTGCAGCAAGAGCTTCGCATTCCACATAACTCCATCGCCACGGCTCTCCGCCATCCGGAAGGACAAACGCCGCATTTGTTGCCCATGGTGCTCTGGCAATATGGGTTGGTGACCTTGGAGCAGCTTGACCGCATTTTTAATTGGTTAGAAACGGCTCCAGGGCGTGACGATTACACCCCTAGCTGCTCTTGAGCGTTGGGGTTTATGTCAGCCCTAGTCTGATATGGGAATGCTCTGTCTAGATCTGTTCCCACCGGTCTGAGCAACGTTACGGGGTGATCTAATCCAAAGTAAGGGTGGATTCAACCCGATCGAGTGAAGTGCGATAATAATCAAGATTGAGTCACTGCTGACAGAATCACGCTTTAGACTTATGTCAGTCTAGGTGGAAGCTTTTCCGCGATCGCCAGATGTCTGGGCAAAGGAGTTCGCGTCTGATGTGGGGGCTGCTAGGTATGGGAAACGGCTGAACCATAGAAGCTTAACCCTAGAAACAGTTGCGTAACCCGTTGCATCCAGATCACCGAGTTACAGGTCTAGGAACATAAACACCGCTGGCGGGATGGGGAAACCTGTTGGTCTAGGCGGTGTGGATGAACCAGAAAGAACAGACCGGCTGTTGAGAATCCCCGCCCCTCAAGTTCGGGGAAGCGATCAACTGTGCACGTCAGCCGTAGGACAAACGGTCAAGATGCCTGTGGACGTATCCTTTGCTGGGAATGGCAACATTCTAGGAGGGCGGATGAAGCAGGAAACTCTCAGGAGCGATCTTGGGAATCCAGTACTGTGCCCCTTAGGGGTGCTGGCTGGACAATGTCACATTGTTTACTTTGGCGAGTAGTAAAGTCATGACGGTTTGCGAATACAAGCCAGGTTTAGAAGGAATTCCTGCGAAGCAGTCCAGCATTAGCTTTGTGGATGGGCACCAGGGCATCTTAGAGTACCGTGGCATTCAGATTGAAGAGTTAGCCAAGCATGGTAGTTTTTTGGAAACTGCCTACCTGCTCATCTGGGGCACCCTACCCAGCCAAGAAGAACTGACTGATTTTGAACGGGAAATTCGCTACCATCGTCGCCTCAAGTACCGTATCCGCGACATGATGAAGTGCTTTCCCGAAAGCGGCCATCCTATGGATGCGCTGCAGGCCTGTGCGGCGGCTTTAGGATTGTTCTATTCCCGACGTGCCCTTGATGACCCTGCCTATATCCGCGCGGCAGTGGTGCGCCTGCTGGCGAAATTGCCGACTATGGTGGCGGCGTTCCAGCTCATGCGTAAGGGAAATGACCCGGTGCAGCCTCGGGATGACCTAGACTATGCTGCTAACTTTCTCTACATGCTCAACGAACGAGAGCCGGATCCCCTAGCGGCCCGTGTGTTTGATGTTTGTCTAACGCTCCATGCGGAGCACACGATCAATGCATCTACCTTTTCCGCCATGGTGACGGCGTCTACCCTCACTGATCCCTATGCGGTGGTGGCATCGGCGGTAGGTACCCTGGCTGGCCCTCTCCATGGTGGAGCCAATGAGGAGGTGATCACCATGCTGGAGGAAATTGGCTCGGTGGATAATGTGGTGCCCTATCTCGATGGCTGCATTGCGCAGAAAACGAAGATTATGGGATTTGGTCACCGGGTATACAAGGTGAAGGATCCAAGGGCCACCATTTTGCAGAGCTTGGCGGAGCAGTTGTTTGAAAAGTTTGGGGCCGATGAATATTACGATGTGGCGCTCGAACTGGAGCGGGTGGTATCCGATCGCCTCGGGCATAAGGGAATTTACCCAAATGTAGACTTTTACTCTGGGCTGGTTTACCGAAAGCTAGGCATTCCTACGGATCTTTTTACGCCTATTTTCGCGATCGCCCGTGTGGCTGGCTGGTTAGCACACTGGAAGGAACAACTCAGTGAAAACCGCATATTCCGCCCCACCCAGATTTATACCGGCACCCATAGTGAACCGTATATTCCCATAGGAGAGCGACAAAATTCCAACGATCAAGACCAGCTAACAGGGTTAATTACTGAGTAAGCGCAGGTGCAATTTTTGCAAATGATGGGTGAGACCCCTCTTGTAACATTTGCAGCGATCGCTATCATTGAATGCAGTGACGATTTTCAGGAACTCCAGCTCCCGGTCCATTAGGCTCGGGGGTTTTTATTTGGGGACTTTTTGGGCGTCTTAACCGATTACTAAAGGTTTCAGCCTGCACTGTGGCTCGAAGGACGAGGCGATCGCCTCTGATGTTCCCGATGAATTATCTCTGACATGTTCTGTCAGCCAGTAGGATTGAGATAGTCTAGGACAGGACAATTGTCTTGAATAGATGACTATAAGCTGCATG
>DATNRH010000526.1 GCA_036703605.1 Candidatus Obscuribacterales bacterium
TACGCGCCTTGAGCTCTTCGGTCAACTTGGAAGATTGTTCCAGCTGGCTGGGGCTTGCCAGGTCACAATGCGTCCCCACCAACACCACAGGTGCTTTGGAATTCCCTAGTGGTTGAGGTTCCAGCTGATACCGATAAAGGCTTTGATCTTGCGTAACCAGAATGCGATTCGCCGTTCGCTCTCAGAAGTGCTCTCTGCAGCATTGAACACGACCAGATAGATGGCTAGGCGTGACAAAAAAAGCTCGTGAGTAGCGTAGCTTAGAGTGAGCAGCAGTGTCACTTACTAGATCTCTTGCCCACCAAAGTCATAGCACCGAAAAGTCAGCGATTCGTCGTTGAGTCTAGCGCGGATCTCGTCTGCGGTTAGCGATACATTAAAAGCATACTTCCAGGGTACTTTTGCAACTTTTTCTTGCGTCCTAGTAGGCTCTTGCGAATAACATCTAATGGCCGCAGCTCAATGCCGTCTGTAGACTCGTCTCTTTGAATCCTTCGTGATTTTCCTCCCTCAATCAGCGCATCAAGAAGTGTGGTTTTGCCTGATCCATCAGATCGCAATTGCCCTACCGACGCCCTCCTGTCCAACAAAGAGCAGCTTCAACTCGGTCGGGAACACAGACAGACTTGCTCGCTCTTCTAAGTAGCTGCGCCACCCGCTGGCAGGCACCAGTAGATCTGGGTTGCCGTCGAGTTGCAGGTCTTGCAGATTGCTCAGCTTCAGCAGACTAACTGGCAGGTCTACAAGGGCATTGTTGCGCAAATCCAGAGATTTCAGGTTGGGAAAGCCAAGCACAGCGCCATCTGGAAGGGAGGAGAGCTGTGCCCCCGCACAAGACATTATCTCCACTGAAGCGATAGTGAAGGGCCGTCTAGTATAAGCAGACGACAAAGCCTGCACCTCCAAACTGTCTTTTGCTTAGAGAATTTGACACTTACCTTTGAACATAACATTACGGCTTCGATCTAGCCACCTCGGCAATGCTAAGCCAGCCATTTCCAGAACCAGGGCTAGATTCTCGATGGCACGCTTCTCTGTCCTAATCTCCTCGAGGTGTGGGCAACATTCGGGTAGCTGCAGGCTAATGCGTTGCAAAGGGCAATGGGTAACGTCCACAATCCGGCAAGGTAGCTCTAGGTTGGGTCGCTTCTTCATTGCTTCCTCAAAATACTC
>DATNRH010000527.1 GCA_036703605.1 Candidatus Obscuribacterales bacterium
AAGTATCCATTATTAATATATAAATAAGATGATAGATTGCCTCTCCTGGGCACCTCTAACCCCCCAATAAGTTGAAGAAAACCAAGAAAAACTTGGCTTTTTGGGGTTTTTTGGAACCATTTTCGGGACCGCTTTTAGGACCACTTTCGTCAATTTCCGCCAGTGATTTGTCACTCCGGGAAGGTCGATTTGGGTTGCACCGCGTGATCCTGCGGCTGAGATTACTCAGCATGGATCAGAAGATGCCCCTCAAGCTACCACGCTATATGTTCCGCCGGGCCAACGGCTCTTTCCGCTATAAACGGAATGTTCCCAAAGACCTGCGCAAGGTGATTCCCAAGGCGACTGTCTACCGTCAGTTGGGCAATACCTACCAAGATGCTCTGAAGGCTCTGCCCAAGGTCCATGCCGAGATTGAGGCTCTCTTTGATCGCGAACGACGCACCACAGATGAAGAGCGAGCCAAGGCTCTGGTCAGAGAACGGCTGGGTGAACGGCACCAGTCCATGTTCATCCAGGGGGCCGTCGATCCTGAGTGGCCAGAGTTCGACGACTTCCAGGAACTTGCTGAAGATCTCGAACACGCTGTCCCCAAAGGCGCGGTAAGGCAGCTCAAATCAGCGTCCTCAACACCAGCGCCTATGTCGCTCTCTCGGGTCCTGGAAGAATACTATACCTATAAGGCAGAGGAGAGCAACAACGGCCTGCGCACCCGCATCGACCGTCTCCGCAAAGACCTGATCCTTTGCCTAGGGAAGAACCGCTTTGAGTGGACGGAGCTGAAGGACCTCACCCGAGCAGATGCAAATGCCTATCGTGATCTCTTGCTGTCCCGCATGACCCCCAACTCTGTGCAGCGGAACCTTGGTGTCATCAAAGCGGCCATCAATCACGTCTTGCTGGAACATGACCTAGACCTCCGCAACGTCTTCCAAGCCATCAAGATTATGGCTGATCATGTCTGGGGTAGTCCACCGATGGGAGCTCACCACCCTACTTGTCCAGGTGCTCCTCGAGGGCAAAGGTAAGCGCAAAGGCGAGGCCAGCATCTTTAACGAGTACGT
>DATNRH010000528.1 GCA_036703605.1 Candidatus Obscuribacterales bacterium
CAAGATCGACATTGGCTTATCCGATGCGGTGATGGAAATCCTCGTGCGCCAAAAGCAAATTACCGTCGGCAAGGCCTTCAGCCAAGCCTCCCTGATCGATCGCCCCATGTCTCACCTAGAGATCATGCACAAAATTCAGGACTTCTGTGGAGAAGATATTCGCGATCGCTCCCTCACCCAAGAAGTGCTGATTTATCTCAGCATCCTACTAAAAACCGATCCCAGCGTATTTCGAGGATTTCTTACTCTGCGCGTCAGTTATCTAATTTTGCTGATTACGACCGAACTAGCTCAGGAACTGCACGTCACCCAAGATGAAGCCTACGAGCATTTGATGGAGCTGAGTCCCTTTGAGATCAAAACTCGCCTACGCCAAGTGCTGGCAGGCTATGAAGGACATAACAAAGCTCTCATGCAGCAGGAATCCTTACATATCCGTCAGCAGCAGGCTATTCAATGGGTGGTCTTACCCGAAGAAAGCAGCATTCCTACACCGGAAAGCTGGCGACGGCAGCGGCAGCTCGACGGCTCTTTGAACCGCGTGCCAGAAGGATTTTATCCCGGCGTATGGCAAGTTTTACACCACTGTCGCGGCTTGGTGATTGGCGATAAGTTAGAACGACGCAATCGTCTGGATGGCGAAGTGATTGTGTCAGAAATGACGCCCGAGGAAAAGAACTTCGCCCTGCGGGTGGAGCATTTACTCAATAAAATCCAGGCTCCAGAATATCGCCAAGTCAACATCGAAGCGCTGATGGAACTGGCCGTTCTGGCTAACGAGAACCCAGATCTACAGATTGAAGACTACATTGTCATGGATGTCCTGATCGGTCATGCGGTGCGCCTGGGTTGGCTCACCCATCATCCCGACCACAGCGATCGCTATGATGAAGTCAAAGCAGAAGCCTGGCAGGCGTTCTACGACAGTTCTCCCCGCACCTGTGCCGAATATATCGCCCAAGCGCTCCAGTTCCTCACGGAGCTGGGCGAGTCGAATCCGGTCGATGACGAGGCGATCGCGGAGGTGATCTAGTACCGTAAGACAGAAGAACGAAGACAGAAAAACGAAAAGGAATTCCAGCACATAGGCGGGTTGCTTACGCCTCGGAGTACTAGACATCGAAGGGGCGATCGCGGGTCTAGTTGTCCTAACCGATGGGGCAGCGATCACCCTGGAACAAGCATCTCCAAGGCAGGGGGGCTAGTCTGGCAACCCTACTCAACCCCAAAGATTCCGATCGCCCCGTCTTGATTCGTTGACAAACCGCCTGCCCGTAGATGCCACGATGGAGGCAGGTCATAAAAAAAACAGGCGATCGCCGCCATTTTTCCTGATTTCCGGTTAGGATTTACAGCGCAACCATCCGACAACAGCGATGGAATTCATGAGCCTTGATCCCCTGACCTCTGAGCCTTCAGCCCTCGATGCTCCCGATGTAGCCCAACTGATGCCGGTCGAAGCGGTACAGCAGGCCATCGGGCGATCGCGTGCATCTGTCTATCGCTATGCCAATACGGATCCCAATGACCTTAACCCACCCTATGACCCGAACCGGCTAAATCCTGAACTCCGCATGACGAAGGACGACCCGCTGATGTTCCATCCCAACGAAGTTGCCCGCTTTGCTAAGGATGTGCTGCGGCAAAATGTCACCATTCAGGTTCAAGAAGCGCCGCCTAATGTCACCCATGATCTGCTGCGAGCCATCTTGCAAGAACTGCAAACCATTCGCCAATTGCTGGATACTCCGTCATCCTAGCTAGGGGCCCATGGAAGAATCAGCATTGGCCCGCAGTTGCCCGCAGGCCGCATCAGCCGCCAGGCCACGCGATCGCCGGACGCTAACGGCAATGTGCTGCGCCTTGAGCGTATCCATAAAGTCTTGGATACGTTGGGGGCTGGGACGCTGGTAGTCTACTTCCTGAATGGGATTGTAGGGAATCAGGTTGACATGGGTTTGGAAACCGCGCAGATGCTTAGCCAGTTCCAACGCATGGGAATGGCAGTCGTTCAGCTCTGCCAGCAAAATGTACTCGAAGGTGACCCGCCGTCCAGTCATGTCTACATAGTCACGACATTCATCGAGCAATTGCTCTAGGGGATATTGGCGAGCGCTGGGAATCAACGTTTCCCGCAGGGCTTGGTTAGAAGCATGGAGGCTGACAGCTAACGTTGCCTGCAGGCGCTGCTCAGCCAACCTACGGATGCGCCCCGGAATCCCCACGGTGGAGACGGTGAGCGATCGCTGCCCAATTCCCACGTCTTCATTGAGCGATCGCACGCTATCGAGCACCACATCCACATTCAGCAACGGCTCGCCCATGCCCATGAAAACGACATTGCTGACCCGTTGCTCAAAATCTTCCTGCACCGTCAGCACCTGATCGACAATTTCATGGCGATGCAGGTTACGCAAAAAGCCGCCCTTGCCCGTGGCACAAAAGTCACAAGCCATGGGGCAACCCACCTGGGATGAAACGCAGACCGTGAGCCGTTTCCCCGAAGGAATGCCGACGGTTTCAATAATCTGTCCATCCTCCATCCGCAACAGGTACTTCACCGTCCCGTCGGGAGCCGCAGAGCGATGGTGGATCTGCGATCGCCCCACGGGAATATCCGCCAGCTCACTGCGCCACTGCTTGGGAAATACGGAGAGATCAGACAGCGATCGCCCGCCTTGGTGATAGAGCCATTGATGCAGTTGCTTGGCTCGGTAGGCCGGCTGATTGTGTTGGGCCACCCAGTCGGTGAGTTCTGGCAAGGATGCACCGAGCAGCGGCGGTAGAGGAGATGGGCGATCGATCAAAGAAACAGACATAGCAACCGGGAATGGAGGGACGGTGGGCATCGTCCCCAAGGAGACAAGACCCAGCCTTTCTATTCTACGAGGTGGGGCGAAGGACGGACTACCCTAAGCGGGTGGCAGCCACTCCAGCAAAGATCAAGAACAGGATGCCGCTCAGGAGGGTGACCGTACGTTCGGAAATCCGCCCGCAAATCGCCCGTCCGCCAATCACAGCGATCGCCGTACAGATGGCATGGCCGAGGATCGCCCCGATCGTTACCCCCAAGGGATGCTTAGCGGCAGCGAGGGCAATGGTGGCAATTTGGGTGCGATCGCCCCATTCGGCAAGAAACGTTAGGCTGAACACCTCAAAGACGATCGCTAGAACACTGGGCTTAGGAGGGCTATTGGATTCCGCCCGAGCCACCGCCTCCATCGCTTCTCCCTCCTCACACCCATCAGCGATCGCCTTCATCATCCAAGCGTCGTACAACAGCTTGAGCCCAAAGCCCAAAAACAGCAGCACCTCCGCCCAGCGCACCAGAGATAGGGGCAAGAGCGATACCACCTGTCCAAACAGGACGGAAAGCACCGTCATAGCAGCCAATGCACCCCAAGCGCCCAGAAACACCCAGCGCCGTGAATGCTTCATCGCCAAAATGACCGCCATGAAAAATGTCTTGTCTCCCAACTCGGAGACTGTGATTAATAACAATCCAGCCGTAAATGCTTCTAGCACTATCTATCAAGCTCCTCTCGTAGTGGCTGTGAGCTTGATAGGAGACTAGGCTTCACCAAGCTCACAGATGTTGTGAACTAAGTGAAGGTCTCACTGATCGCAGGCCATGCTCGGTAGCACGCCCCAGGATACCTCGAACCAGGTAAACTACCAGTATGTTGATTCGAGAGCTTGGGGGTTTCTCTCCCCAATAGCTACTCCCCTTCAATCCCCTTATCTTATGAGCACAGGGCGGGAAAAGACAAGCTTTTGTCCTCCATCACCCCAGCACGAGGAAGCATAAACAGCCCAGAATCAACAACAAACCAAGAACTACACTGACTGAGCGACGTCGTTTGTCCTGAAGACAGGCTAAGCCAGCGTGAAACGTCTCCCGAAAGGAGAAAGCCAAAACCCAACCCAAATCACTTGCAACATTGATCAGGAAACGCTGATATCCTACCACCCACTACAAGTTAGATGTCCGACGCCGAGTACAAGCAAGATGGTGCTAACCCGATGGAGATCCGTAGCACCTTGAAGACAGGGTAGGTTCTTCATCCCCCAGAACCTTGGCAGACTCCAGTATTATGTTGGGGTAATCAGGTCGTTTGTCTGTTCTTCATCCCCCAGGATTTATGAAAGCTACCCGTCGCTCACTTCTCCTAACATGCCTAGCCGCCGTTGTTGCCCTATTGGTCATTGCTTGCAACACCACCACCTCCCAGTCGCCTGCCGATGGAGCCCCAGCGACCATTCGCGTGGGTTCCAAAGATTTTACTGAGCAGTTTATCCTGGGGGAAATGTATGCCCTAGCCCTAGAAAATGCTGACGTTCAGGTTGAACGTAAACTCAATCTAGGAGGCACCCCGGTGGCTCAAGCTGCTCTAACCAGCGGCGAGATTGACCTCTATCCGGAATATACCGGCACAGGTCTGCTGACGGTGCTCAAACTGCCGGCCAGCAGCGATCGCCAAGCGGTTTACGATACCGTGGTCACGGAATATGAAAGCCAGTTTGAGCTAACGTGGCTAGATCCATCGCCGATGAACAACACCCAAGCCCTGGCCATGACCCGCGCCAAGGCAGAGGAACTGAACATTACCACCATCTCTGATATGGCTGCCCAGGCCAGCGATTTGGTCTTAATTGGGCCCCCTGAATTTGAAGTCCGAGAAGATGGATTGCCAGGAATTCAAGCTGCCTACGGTGATTTCACGCTCAAGGAGTATAAGGCCGTGGATTCTGGTCTACGCTATAAGGGACTAGTGGACGGCGAAGCAGATGTGGTCGTGGCCTTTGGTACCGATGGCGAAATCAGCGCCTTTGATTTGGTCTTGCTAGAGGATGACCAAGAGCTATTCCCGCCCTACCAAGTTGCCCCAGTAGTGCGCCAAGATGTTCTAGAGGCAAATCCTGTCATTGCCGATGCTCTGAATGCGATCGCTCCCCTGTTGACCGATGAGGTGATGCAAGCCCTCAACTACGAGGTCAGCGGCAATCAGCGAGAGCCTTCGGACGTGGCCCGAGATTTTCTGGTCAGTCAAGGCATTCTTGCCGCCGATAGTTAAGCTAAAACTAGAAGCTTGCTGACCTTAAGCTTGCTGACTCAGCAAACCCAACCCGTTCCCTAGACTAGCAGCCAAACACTAGCAACTAATCGCTAGCAACCGATGATCGTCCTGGGGGTTAACCATGAGGCACAGCAGCCGTGAGTGCAATTCAATTTGATCAGGTTTTTCTGAAATTTCCCCAGGCATCCCACCCTGCCGTCAATCACTGTAGCTTTACAGTGCAAGAGGGAGAACTTGTGGTAATCCTCGGGCCATCGGGATGTGGCAAAACCACGCTCCTGAAGATGGTGAACCGTCTGTATGAGCCCAGCCAAGGGGCGATTACGCTCTACGGTCGTGATATTCGCCGCATGAATGTCTCAAAGCTGCGGCAGCAAATTGGCTACGTCATCCAGCAGTCGGGGCTTTTTCCCCATATGACCGTGGCCCAAAACGTGGCAGTGGTGCCAGAACTCTTGGGCTGGCCCAAGCCCAAAATCCAAGCCCGCATTGATGAACTGCTGGCCTTGGTGAGCCTAGCTCCCGGAGAATATCGCGATCGCTATCCCTCCCAACTCTCCGGAGGGCAGCAGCAACGGGTGGGACTGGCGCGGGCCCTAGCTGGCGATCCGCAGGTGATGCTCATGGATGAACCCTTTGGAGCCATCGATGCCATCACCCGCGCCGGTCTGCAGGATGAAATTCTTCGCCTCCAGCGTCAGCTCAAAAAAACCATCCTGTTTGTCTCCCACGACGTGGAAGAAGCCCTGAGGTTAGCCGATCGCATCTTGATTCTGCAGCAGGGCAAGATTGTGCAATATGATACGCCCTTTGCCGTTTTGACTCGACCTGTAAATAGCTTCGTTCATGACCTCATGGGTGCTGATGATGTAGTGCGTCAACTGCGGCTGCTGCGGGTGGAAACCGCCATGGTGCAGCCGCCCGATAATTACCACCACAATGGTCAACCCGCGATCGCTCCCCACGATAGCCTGCGCCATGCCCTGTCGCTGATTCTCAAAACCGGCGCACCTCAACTGACCGTCTTGGATCAAGGAAAACCCATCGGCGTGCTCACCCTAGACCATATTCGAGACTCAGCCACCGCCGTACAGGTCTAGCCATGGACTAGTTTATGGACTATTTATGGAACAATCCAGGTCAGGTCTGGGGCTACTTGCTCCAGCATCTGCAAATGACCGGCACAGCCCTGGCGATCGCCATTATGATTGCCGTGCCGCTCTCAGTGTTGATTGCCCGCAGTCGCTGGCTCACCGTGCCGGTCATGGGCACCCTCGGCATCATCTACACCATTCCTAGCTTGGCGTTGATTATCCTCTTGGTGCCGCTGCTGGGGCTCAATGCCCAGTCGGTGATTGCCGCCATGGTGCTGTATATTCAGGTGATTTTAGTACGCAATCTATCCGTGGCCCTGCAGTCCATTGATCCGGCCCTGATCGAAGCTGCAAAGGGCATGGGCATGGATGTGGGGCAACGCTGGTGGCGCGTGCAGGTGCCCCTCGTGCTACCGATCTTTTTAGCCGGGGTACGGCTCTCGGCCATTGTCGCCATCGCCATCGCCACCATCGGAGCCAAGTTTGGAGCTGGCGGCCTGGGGGTCTTGCTATTTGAAGGCATTGCCCAAGCCGGACGTTACGACAAAATCTGGGCAGGAGCGATCGCTGTATCACTCCTGGCCCTAGCCATCAACCTGGGTATTTTAGTCCTAGAGCGGATCACCACACCGCCGCCGCTGCGCAACCCTCAGCGCTCTCAACCATCCAAGGTCTTAGAACCATCAAACATCCCAAAATCATGATGGCGATCGCCCCTAGGATTCCTCCAAAATCCTCACCCCAACCACCGATGTATTAAAGCGATAGGTCAACCCCTCCACTTCAATCTGGGTACCAATTTTGACCTTGTTGTTGCCAAAAACAGGCCCCCCATCTGTAATCTGAGCATCATCTGCCAAGGTCACCAGCATGTCTAACGTAAAACCCAATTCTGGCCGCGGATCGGGAAATGCCGCCACAGAACCATCAGGTTGGGGCACCGCCACCGATCGCGGCAATTCTTGAATCTCCTTCACCCCCACCGACCCCGCCGGTTGATTGCGAATGATGATATTGAGGCGACCCTCTTCACGCATGCTGGTGACCAACGCTTGGGGTTCTGCCACCGTCAACCCACGCACCATCAAATCCACTTCCACAGGCCGCGTGGTGACGCCCAATTGCGCCACAGAGCCCGATGTGCCGGGAAAGAGAAACACGCCGGCCAGCACCAGCAAAATAATCACGGCGGCACCAATATCGAGGATGCTCACCTTCCCAAATAATCGCCCGTTTGAATCAATAATCGCCATAGTTGTCTGCTCCTAATTGCTTGTCGCCTGGTGCTACCTAGGTGAGGGTTGGCTTCAATCACTCTATCAAGAGAGGGGTTAATCTCAACATGGTTGGTTACGCTACCCAAGAAGAGTACGCCTTAAAACAGCAGCAACCGGCACATCGTATAAAACCGTCCCCAGACAAAACTTTAAGGAAACTTTAAGAGAGGAAGAAGCAGCGATCGCTCTTCAGCAGTTAGGCTAGAAGTCGGTTCATGGAGTGCAGCAGATCGGGTCTAGTGAGGGTGTAATGGAGTAAGACGGTTTCTTCGTCCATCCTAAGAACCCCTTGCAAAACTGTTTATTCATCAATCCTTTATCACTTCTACACGCTTCTTTCACGCGAGACGAGGGGCGATCGCGCAAGATAGAAGGAACGCGTTAGCATTAATACAGACTGCTCAATGCATCTTGCCACCCCCTCCACCATTGGTGCACCCAGTCTTCTATTTCATCTACCGATCGTGTAATTGCTCTGCACCTAGGAAGGATTTAAAAACTGTGTCTAGTGGTCGTCGAATTTTTATTGGAGATGTTCATGGTCATTACGATGGGCTAATGGCCCTCTTTGATGCGATCGCTCCCGCCTCCGACGACCAAATCTACTTCCTCGGAGACCTCATTGATCGTGGCCCCAAAAGCTGTGACGTGGTGGAGTTCGTCAAACAGCAGAACTACACCTGCATTATGGGCAATCACGAACACCTCTTGCTCGAAGCTCTAATCGAAGAAGGCGTCCATCCTCCCGCCCTGCAGGCATGGCTCTATAGCGGCGGTCAATCCACCGTTTCTAGCTACAAAAGTGTCGATCATCTGCTCGAACACCGCAACTGGATTCGCACCCTCCCCACCCACCTCGATCTAGGGGATATCTGGCTGGCTCACGCTGGCATCCATCCAGGGCTACCCGTGGCTGAGCAAACCACCCAAGAACTATGCTGGATCCGCGAACGCTTCCACAGCATGACCCAGCCCTACTTTGAAGACAAACTGATCATTATTGGTCACACCATCACCTTTACGCTGCCAGGGGTGAACCCAGGTGAGTTGGCCCAAGGACAAGGCTGGCTTGATATTGATACCGGAGCCTACCATCCCAAGAGCGGCTGGCTCACAGGCGTTGATGTCGATCATCATCAGGTATACCAAGTCAACGTGTTTGATCAATCAACCCGTACCCTCCCTCTCCATAAAGCCGTCACCCAGATTGATCCCAGCAAGGTGCTGGAACGCCGCCGTCACCTGATGCAGCTCTAACCCTCCGCATTCCCCCAATCGCCCGTCTCACTAGAGTATCCATAACGCCTGAGAACGCATGCGCCGCCGGTTGATATAAGCATGGATCCGTAGATGCTGGCGTCGTAGTTGCAGTAGCACGTCTAGGCTGGAACGTCTCTAATTTTTTTGATGTCCTCACTCATAAGGCTAGGGCTGTATTGCTCTTTCATGGCTCTCGGATGTAACGCCTAAAACCTTGAGAATTCGTTGCCCCCTAAGGGTGACATTGGAGATATTTGCATTGTTTCACCCAATTCTCTGCCCAGAATCAAGGAACAGCGACCGATGGACAGCAGAAGCTGATATGTCGTTTATTGTAGTGCTCTAGGCAGTTGGTTAAGGCTGGGTTAAGATTAGGTTAAGATAGACAGTAGTCGTGAGGGCTAGACTGTTCCTCTTGTGCCGCCTCGACAGCCAGAATGCATCCCACATTTGTAAGGTATGCCCCTGATCTCCCAGTCCCTGCTTCCTAAGGGGAAATAAGGATCGAACGTCACCGTCCCTCACCCTCCGGAAAAGGGATTTAGGGCAAGGACACATCATCAAGATGCGCTAGACAGGTCTGATGTCGGGGATGACGCGGCTAGCCCCCTAGGAACAAGACGCCCCCAACGGTTGTTCCTTTACATAGCAGATACATGCTGCGATTGCGCAATGTCCCTGGGTTTGAGGAGTTCTTCAACCTCTCATAGGGCATAGTTGTCAGCCGTTTAGTGACCTTAGATGATCAGTAGCGATGATCATCCGTGTCGTCAGCGGCCTTTCATCTAGACCTCTAGATGGTTGTCCACCTCGTTTGATTGGAGATTATCCATGAGCAACAATATTCATCGAGATTGGCTATATCCCCGCGCGTCTTACCATGGCAGCGATCGCCCCAACCATCTCATTTTCAACGCAAATCTACAGGAATTTGCCCAACGGGTCAGCTATATTTCTAATTTAGAAACCGCTGGAAAACTCACGCCCGAGGAAGCCTACACCCAAGTTAGCCATCTTTGGAAAACCTTGAAGCACAGCAAGAAAGAACTCGGCATTCCCTAAGCAGCGTCCCATATAAGCAACAGGTGACACCTGTCTTCAGCCTTGGCTAGCTCGTCTCCCAGGCTAACCAAGGCTGGCTTGTGGAGCAGCACATTCTTCCAAAAGATCACAGATTCTGTATCGATCCTGACCAGGGCAAAGCTCGATAGACTCGATAGAATGGAGAATAGATCTTTTTTATGGGGATCTCTTTTGTAGTGTTGAGTGAGGTGGCCGGGGTTCCGGTCGAGTGCGCCTATCGAAACTATTTACGGGAATCTTAAGGGGCTGAAATCAAGCCAGCTCAAGCTACTTCAGCGCTTATACCACCAACGCTTGCCAGGCGATCGCATCACTACGCCTGAGTTTTCCCAGCGCTTGGCGGCCGTGAGTGCAGACTTAGACCAGCCTGTGAGCGCCTACATTAATCGCCGAGGGCAGGTGATTCGCGTAGGGGTGGGGTCGCCGGCCCAAACCCAGATTCCTCCTAGCGAGCTACCCCGCTACGGCACAGAACGGCTCTGCGGCATTCGCTGCATTTCCACCCAAATGAAGTCAGAGAGCCCCAGTAGTGCCGTGTTGACAGCCATGGCCATCCAGCGCCTCGATGCCTTGGCCGTGTTGACCCTATCGGGCAGTGGTTTCACCCGCCGAGGCGGCACGGTGGCTGGCTATGTGCAAGAAGCTTACCTAGCCCATTTGGTACCCCACCCCGAAGTGACATGGACAGTGTCAGACCCCATGTCCCTAGAGGATTTGGCGGAACAAGATTTTGTTGACCTCACGGAAGGTCTAGAGGAAGAGTTTCGGCGGCAATATGTGGCGGAGGAGGTAGACCTCGACCACGATCGCGTCCTGCTGATTGGCGTACAGACTCAAACCGTATCTCCCCAACGGTTTCAAGATGGTCTGACCGAACTGACGCGGCTGGTGGAAACCGCCGGGGGTGAGGTGCTACAGGTGTTGATCCAAAAGCGATCGCGCCCCCATCCTCGTACCGTTGTTGGGGATGGAAAGGTGCAGGAAATTGCCCTGACCGTGCAAACCATTGGGGCCAATCTAGTCGTGTTTGACCGAGACTTATCGCCAGCTCAGGTGCGCAACTTGGAAGGTCGCATGGGCGTGCGGGTGGTGGATCGCACCGAAGTCATCCTGGATATCTTCGCCCAGCGGGCCCAGTCGGGGGCCGGGAAGCTGCAGGTGGAGCTAGCCCAGCTTGAATACATGATGCCGCGTCTAACAGGGCGTGGGCAATCCATGTCGCGGCTAGGGGGTGGCATCGGCACCCGAGGGCCCGGGGAAACCAAGCTAGAGACTGAGCGCCGAGCCATTCAGCAGCGCATCTCTCGCCTACAGCGCGAGGTGACACAACTGCAGGCCCATCGATCGCGCATGAGGCAGCAACGCCAGCATCAACAGGTGCCTTCCATTGCCGTGGTGGGCTACACCAATGCCGGCAAGTCAACCCTGTTGAATGTGTTAACCAATGCCGAGGTCTACACCGCCGACCAGCTCTTTGCCACCCTGGATCCCACCACTCGCCGCTTAGCGCTCACCGATGCGGAAACCGAAGAACCGTTTCCCATTGTCTTGACCGACACCGTGGGCTTCATCCATGAATTGCCACCGCCCTTGGTGAACGCCTTCCGAGCCACCCTAGAAGAAGTGACGGAAGCTGATGCCTTGCTGCATTTGGTGGATTTATCCCATCCCGCCTGGCAGAGTCATATTCGCTCCGTGATGCAAATTTTGTCCGATATGCCGATTACGCCGGGGCCAATTTTGCTAGCCTTCAACAAAATTGACCAGGCCGAAAGCGAGACCTTAGCGATCGCCCGGGAGGAATATCCCCAGGCCGTCTTTCTGTCCGCCAGCCATCGCCTAGGACTAGAGACGCTCCGGCAGCGCATGATCCAGCTTGTTCGGTATGCCATTGTCTCCTAGGAACCAACAAACCAAACGACGGCGAAGCGCCCTAGAAACCAGCCAAGAACCATCCAGACAGAAATATTTAGAATCATTTCGGAGTTGGGGTCAAGCCTAGGAACTGCGCCTCTTTGCGGAGGGTGAGCGATCGCCGTTCGTCCAACAGCAGCAAATCCTATCCTGACCCTGCCGTCAAGTCACCGAAGAAGAAGATAAGCCAACCGACGGCGCTCCGCATCCATCACCTATTCATCCCCTTGCATGACTCCGATCCGTCACCCTGTCCTTTTTGGATCCCAGGGGCAGCGATCGAGTCACTTCAATCAAGTCACCGATGCCCCTACCATGAACGTGGGCACAGGTAACGACGAATGGGCGATCGCGCTGAGCCGTTTGATGACTGCATGACTCATCTGCCCCAACTGCCGTGACAGAACTTCCTTCCGACTTGAATGCAGGCTCCAATCAACAGACCTACGATCGGCTAACGTTATCGTTGCAGCTCGGGTTGCGCCGTCAGCTTTTGATCGCCGTCTGTGATGATCCTAGAGAGCGCGATCGCTTCGTTGCCCAGCTTCAGCAGGATTTAGGGCGTTCCGCTCCATCCGCAGGCACCATCTATCCCTCAGTGGTCACCCTGGTTTTAGACCTCGGCGACCCCAACCCCATTGCCCAGATTGCCCAGTGGCTCAACCAATATCCACCGCCGATTGTGGGTGGACAGCGGGCTACCATGCCGATCTTTCAAATTGTGGGGATTGAGCAACTGACGCGCCAATCCTTGGTGGTGCAGCGGCTCTTTTTCAACTACTTACAAAATGTTGAACGCAACCTACCCCGCCTAGAGTCGGGCATTGTATTTTGGATGCCACGCCCTTGGGTGAATGGTCTACCGCAGTCGGCTCCAGATTTTTGGCGTTGCCGCACGGCCGTTTTCGAGTTCATCGGCGATCCGATGCCCACCACCCAGGTTGAGGAGCCTGTGGTGAGCACCGCAGCGATGCCGAAACCAACGGAGTTGCCGTTTGAGATCGACGAGCTGCTAGACGACGAAGCATTGCCCGATCCGACGGATTTCCTAGAAGATGGGCTGGACGTTCCCGCAGACTTACTCGCCGAGTTGACGGCTGATTTAGAGGCGATCGCTCCCCAAGACACTCCTCAAGACATTCCCCAAGACATCCCCTACGACGATCTCCACGACGTCACCCAAGACGCTCTCCAAGCCATCCCCCACAACGATCTCCACGACGTCACCCAAGATATCCTCCACGACGACCCCCACGACGATTCATACCCAGAAACCCAAGAAGAGTCTTACGAAGTAGTCCACGAGGAATCCCAGGAACGTCTCCAAGAGAATGCTCCGCCAGCCATCGTTGAAGAGATTACCCAAGAGATTACTCAAGACGTTCAACGGGAGGAACCTCTAGCAGACAACCAGCAGCCCATGGCCACTCCAGCCATGACGCCCCCAGTTTTGCCACCACCGCCCACCGGAGGCATCCCACTTCCCCTGTCTCAGGAAGAACTGTGGACGATTCTGCACCATGACCTCAGCCAGCAGATGGACATGTCTGCCCCCATCGTTGAGGAACGTCGTGAGGATAGCAGCGCTGAGCCTGAGTCAAAAGACTCTGCAGAAAACCGTGAACCCTCTCCAGCAGAAGGCGATCGCCCTCTCGATATGGGCTGGACAGACACTCCAGCCATGCCCGATCCCGATCAATCCGATTACTCCAGCCATACAGACGACGAGAATGGGCGATCGCCCCGCTTGCACCTAGAGCCCCTAGATCGTTCTAAGCTAGACCTGGATGATCGAGGGAACGATCGAATGGGCGATCGGGTAGAGAAAAAGCACGCTGTGGTCGCTCAGACCATGCCCCGCAAAACCCTGACCCCCTATCGACCAGCCAGCAGACCCGCAGCCCGCCAACCGGTGACCGTGCTGCAAGCTGTGCGAAAAACTCTCCGTCAGTCTCAGGCCACCCACGACAGCTACAAGCCACCTACCCAGCGAGAGGATGCTGCTGTTTCCGTTGTGGATCGGGTGGCGAATCAGGTGGCGAGCCAAGTGACCGATGCCGTGGAGGAATCCGCCGCTGCAGAAGCTCCCGAGATAGAAGTTGGGGTGCCTCTGCCGGTGCAGGATCTCGATCCCTCCACGCTGCATGAACAAATCGAGCGCCTGCATAAACAACATGCTCCACCAGCCCTGCTTGCCAATGCCTATCGCACCTTAGGCAATGTGTATCGCGATCGCATTGAGCAGGGTCTTGCCTCGGCCGAGGATCTAAAAGCAGCGATTCAAGCCTATGAGCAAGTTCTTGTCTGGCTGCATGAAACCTCTCCCCTCTGGGCCGATGTGCTCAACGACTTGGGCAATCTCTACTGGATGCTGTCGCGCCAGTCTGCCGGACTCGATGAGGCGCTGTCCAACCTCCAGCAGGGCATTCAGGCCTATCAACTCGCTCTCAACAAAATCAACATCCAAACCCAGGTTGCCAGCTACACCATGGTGCAGAGCAACCTGGGGGCAGCCTACGGCGATCTAGCTCGGTATCAAGATACGGCGGATAACCTCCAGCGTTCCATCCAGGCCTATCAACAAGCCCTACGCTATCGCAAGCCGGATGATGAACCCCAACGCTATGCCCTCACCCAAAATAACCTCGGCACCACCTACTGGAATCTAGCGCAGCATCAGCAACCCAAGATTTACCTCAAACAAGCGATCGCTGCCTATTCAGAAGCCCTGCGCTACTACAGCCCAGAATCTGAGCCGATGAATCACGCCATGATTCAAAACAACCTGGGTACCGCCTACTGGAACCTGGCGCAGCATGAGCGTCCGAGGGAATGGTTGATGTTGGCCCTGGCGGCCTATCGCACGGCTCTGCGCTATCGCACCCGCCAAACAGCTCCAGTTGCCTACGCGGCTACGCAGAACAATCTCGGCACCGCCTACTGGCACTTGGCCAACCATGCCAAAGACTCCCCCGATGCCCGCCTTGATTATCTACAACAAGCGATCGCTGCCTACAAATCCGCCGTGGCGATCGCCCACCATCTCCAAGAAGCCGGCCCCAGCCATCCCCCCCTCAACTTTGATATCTTTGCTACCTACAACAATCTAGGGCTAGCCCATTACCAACTGGGCAGCGATAGCCAGATTCAACTGGATACAACCCACCGGCAAACGCATATGGAATCAGCCCTGGAGTATCACCTAGAGGCGCTAGCAGGCTGGGAACATCGGACTGACCTGCGAGAAGCTACCCTCAAATGTGTCTTGCAAGCCATCCGCACCGCCTACGCCCAAGGCGGTATCAGCGGGCAAAATCTAGCCCTCTCAAAAGTGCCAGGTCACCTCTTACCAGAACTTCTGCCCCAGCTCTAGCCAACACCCTTCAGAACCGGAGCAAGGGCAACGTCTGAGCGGCAACCTGCTGAAACTGCCCGGATCGTTCTACAGCAGCGTGAACAGATAACTATACTTGCATCCCTGCGTCCTCCATCCAATGGATCCAGGATCGCGTTGGAGAACCTATCAGTTCCATGCTCCTCCTCCTGAAAACCCATGAAGCGATCACTTTTTGCACTGCTGTTACTCACAGTTCCATTCGTCACTGGACAAGCGGCGATCGCCTTCGAGCCCGATCACCTGACTCGACTCCAGCGGGCCAATAACTGCGTCAACTGTGACCTAGTCGCCGCCTACCTCAGCAGCGCCAACCTCCGAGAGGCCCACCTCCTGGGTTCCAACCTTTTCCGAGCCATGCTGCGCGGCGCAGATCTAGAGCAAGCCAACCTAGGCGCAACGAACCTGGAAGAAGCTGATCTACGCGATGCCAATCTCCGCCAAGCCTTTTTAGACTACGCCTACCTCGGCAACGCCAATCTTGAAGGAGCCAGTTTAGATGGCGCTAGCTTAGAGCAAGCCTATTTGGGCGATACCCTACTGATGGAGGCAACGCTGGCAGGCGCAAATCTCCGCCGCGCCAATCTAGAGCGAGCAGTCTTACGTCGCGCCAACCTAGCAGGAGCAGACCTCAGCGGCGCT
>DATNRH010000529.1 GCA_036703605.1 Candidatus Obscuribacterales bacterium
TCCAGAAACCCTAGAAGCTCTTGGGCTTTTCTACATGCACCAGCAAGACTTTGAGCTTGCCGAAGAATACTTTTTGCGAAGCTTGGAAGCCAATCCTAGCAGTCCCCAGAGTCTCCGTGAATATGCATATCTCCTTCAGACCGTTTTACTCGAACATGGTAGGGCCTTCTTGCTCACGGGAAGATGTGGGAGAAAAGTTTTATGCCCGAGCTCGGTCGGTAGAAGGGGCGCAGTCTATTGCTGCCCAGTTCTGGCCCCACTCAGAGCCCATAACAGCACAGCCCAATCCCGTCATCAACAGTGAAGAGCTCTCAAAGTCTGCAAGGAAGCGAGGACGCGAACTCATGAAGCTTCAGCTCTTGTCACTTGCAGGCTCGTTGCGAGGCTCCTCGTCTGGCGAGCCTTCAGACTACTCTTTGTCCCCTGGGGTATACCCTCTCTCCATTCTCATGCTTAAGAAATTTTCTACAAAGCCTGATCACCTCTATGAACTCGTTGCGCTGGAGTTATACGGTTCCAAGCGCCCCGCGGCCGCTCTGCGGCAAGAGGTTGTGTACTGGCTTACCCCACGGAAACGGGCCAAAATTGCTGAAGGTTTGCACCACTTTCCTCACACCCAAGGTATCACTCTGATGGACTGGATCGATCGAGAGAAGTTCAGAAAGTGGAAGCACTATGTGCGGCATCAAGCGGACCCAGAGGCCTACCCTGACCGGGTTGCAGTCCATGCCCTCTGCGCTGTGCTCGACATCTCTATCCTTTTGTTCACCGGTACTTCACGCCCTCCTAATACAGCAGCAGTCAAGAAGCAAGTCCTGCGCATTGGCAACACAGATACAAGGCGACGCCAGCCCTTACTAATGCTCTGCAGCTATGCCGACTTCTGCTACGCCCCCCTCATAGTGCGTCATCGCGAAGATGATCTTATGGGCAGTTCAGAAGAGTACAGTGCCTCATAACCTGGCCAGGATATTGTATATAAATCTGTATGTATCAAGTATGAATGGGGTGCGGGTGCGCTAGCATCGTGA
>DATNRH010000530.1 GCA_036703605.1 Candidatus Obscuribacterales bacterium
TGTAGTTTTGCCCAACCTGCAGGGGAAAAGGCGATTGGCGATCGAGGGGAATCCAGCTCGCGCCAGCGGCCTGAGCGATCGCCCACACCGCCGCAATGTCCCAGATTTTTGGCGTAGCTTCCACACCGCCCAGGGCTGTCCCCGTCGCCACCGTTAGCACATTGTAGGTGGCCACGCCCAACATGCGAATTTTGCAGGGAAAAGGCGACTTCATCACCGCCGTACTGCGGGCACAGAGGTTGAAAAACTGATTGCTCGACGGCTCTGCCTTGCTGGTGTGGATAGGACGATCGTTGAGGAATGCGCCCTGGGGCATGTTTAACCCCGAGTCCCCCGGCCAAAAGCCATGAAACGCCTGGGCAATCGGCGGCAGATACACATAGCCAAAGACTGGAGTACCACGATAGAGCAAGCCGAGGGAAATCCCCCAGAGGGGTACACCTCGGGTGAAATTGGTGGTGCCGTCAATTGGATCAATAATCCAACACCAGTCATTCTCAGGGAAAAAATGCTCCGCCTCTTCACTCAAAACGCCGTGGCTAGGAAACTCCTGAGCGATCGCTTGCCGCAATGTCTCATCAGCCCAGCGATCGGATTGGGTCACCAAACTACCATCGGCCTTTTCCGTTGCCTGAGCACGGCCAAAGTCTTCCAGCAACGTGCGTCCAACGCGAGTGGTGGTGCGATCGGCAAACTCTAGCACAGTGGGCCAAAAATCCATCAACAAACCTCCCAATAATTACCGCCCTTGCCCAACGCTCAAGCAACTAGGCGTCTTCCAGCATACCGCTGCAAGCCTCAGCAATCTGTCCAACATTGCTCATGATCACAGCCACCGCCCACAAGCCGCGCTAGGCTAAAGCCAAGCTCCGATCCTAACCATCACGATCGCAACCATCATCATCCCGATCACAATACTCTGACCGCAGGCAATCGATCGCGTAACAGGTCAAACTCCTACGCCAACAGCAATCCATAGATTGTCCAACATAGATTATCCAACCAGCGAAACGTCGTAGCTCTACCAACATCACCCACCGAGAGCGATCGCCTCCCCTCGTCTTTCCATAGCCAGCCTGCAGGCAGAAGACGATAGACGATAGGTGGCATATATAGTAAGTAGGGGCTAGAATCATCGCTGCTCCACCACCCTCATTTCCGTCTAGGATGGTGACACCTATCTGCATAGCCGACCGTTGGTGATACAGCCGTACCTTGTGTTTCATTCACTATGACCGACTTGGCACAGAAAACTGAAGCCCAGAAAATCATTGACCTGATTACCTGCTATAGCTTTGACCTAGGGGCCCAATCTGCAGAGCGGGCCGTGGCGGAATGGTTGAGTCGCTATTCACTCGTGTGGGTGCGGTTAGCGATTATTGAAGCTCTCTACCAAGGACGCTATAAAGCCGTTTCTGTTCAACAAATCTTGATGCTCTGGGAGCGCCGTGATGCGCCTATTTATCACTTCACCAGCGAATTTGCCCGGATTGTGGCTAGTCCGGTGCCGCGCAACCTCAATGCAGCAGAGCATCTAGACATCGAAGTTGAAGCAGAAGACAGCGATCGCCCCCCCAGTGACCCCACGTCCGAGGACTTGACTCTGCGGGCCAAACTGCAAAGCCTGCGATCGCAGCCCGCTCAGCGCCATAAACAACCGTCACCAGCCCCCGTCAGCCCAGAGCCAGCCCGGAGCCCCACGCCAGCCACCTCGGCGATCAGCGCTGCCCCAGCCATTCTAGAAACCAGTCCAGAGCCAAGCTACGCGCCTCAACCCGTTGCTAACCCATCTTCCTCGGCCAATGCAACGGAGCTGATCCATCCTATCCAGCAATTTACGCCAGCTTCCGCCACAACATCGTTCCATACCAAGCTCCAAGCCGTGGCCGCCAGCGATCGCTCCTCCCTGCTCTCAACCGAAGAAGAGCTGGATCGATCGACCCTACTCATTCCCGACAGCGACGACTAGCTCTGCGGTACCTACCTGTACATCGATGGCCGGTAACCGATTGATAGCCGACCGTTAGGCACTAGGCTTTGCGCCACCCATGCGGATTTCAGAACAGAAGGAGCCAAACTGGGTGCCATCCTGCTGCTTAATTACACTGGTGCGAAAGCGCAGACTCGGGCTTTCAAACCAGACCCGCTCGGTGGTGGTGGCGGCGGCAGTTTCGGTGGTCAGCGTCAGGGCGTCATCGGCACCTAGACTGTAATGGCTGAGGGTTTCCAGCGCTGTGGAATCATGATGGTGGCGCAGCAGTTGCCCGGTGCGAGATTGGGCATCAGGGGCGATCGCCACCCATAGAGTAGAGCCGTTGTGGCTTTGGGTTTGACCATCCAGCTTGCCTTCCCAGCGAATCTGGACGCCAATCAGCGCCGTCCCAGCATCGATACCATGCTGCTGGCATAAATCCACCACTGCCCCATCGGTGACCGGGATGACCTCCACCCACAGATCAGATTGTCCAGTAATGGATTGGTTGCCGTTAATGTCGTGGCTGGTGCGTTGGGAAAACCATTTGCCAACACTTTGTTGAAAAAATTCGGTGATATCCATCGAGGGGCGATCGCTGAAATTTTGACCTTTTCTATTTTACGGGATTAGGGCCAACCCCCAGCACCTGACCTGCCTTGAACGAACAACTCCTAAAATCCTCGCCATAGATATTCCGTGAGTTGCTGCCCCACCCGCCGCTCTTCCGTTGGATCAGTTGGTTGCCGCCAGCGCAGAGATTGGTAGAGCAGATGACGGTAGAGGTCAAAGGTGGCTTCAATCAAGTCGCTGTAGGTGATCGCCGCCGCGATCGCCCAATAGTAATAGGTCAACAGCGCCGCCAAAATGCCCAGGGGCAGGGCCCACCAAGCGCCCACCAGCACCCAGCCGATAAACAGCACACTCCATAGCCAAAACCGCGCCGCTGCATCGAGGTCAGCACGGGCGATTTGTAAATCTTGCTTCACTCCATCGGGCAGCATCAGCCACAGCCGCGACCAGCAGATAACCGCATCTAGCCCATATTTTTCCAGAGATTTTTGCTCCGCTGCCCGCAGAATATTGCCCAAGCGCGTCGGCATGAGCTGGTTGCTCAGGGGCATATGGTGTTGCTGCCAGTCAAGGAAAATCCGTTCCTCCCGTTGTTCAACAGACAGTTGATCGAGACTATATTGGGCTAGCTCCTGCCAGCGATTGCCCACCCGTTTACTCCGTGCAGCCTGGCGGGCTAGACACCAGCGCCGCAATGGTCGTAGCCAAGGATGCCAATAGCCTTCTAGGGCCCGCAGCGCCGGTAGATCAAAGCGCTGCACCACCACCGATGAGGCCGCGATCAAACCCAGACCCGCAATCACAATGGCACTTTGCAAAAACTCAGGCTGTTGGCCAAACCAATCTATCGGCGCTTGCCAGCCAA
>DATNRH010000531.1 GCA_036703605.1 Candidatus Obscuribacterales bacterium
TTGGCTGGCAACGGCTGTGCGTTATAGGTATTGCAGCCAGGATCGATGGATTGAAGTTGGTTAACAGCGCCGGTGGGTGGCCCTTGATCCGCGAGGGGACCGTTGCCAACAGCGGCGGGAAGAGCAGCGGGTTCATGATTACCATTGTTGACGAGCCCACGCACTCGGTCGAGTTCACCTTGGGCTATCTGGTAGGCCTGCTGAGACCGTTGGTTTTGTAGACGTGTGGCGACGGCAATCACAATGGGTGGTGTAATCATGGCACCCACAATCCCAATCATGATAATCGCGACGAGGGATTCTATAATCGTAAGCCCTGATTCAGAAGGGCGATCGCCCGCTTGGAGGTGTTTGGTAAAAGGAACTGACATTATCCGCATCCTCGAACACAGTGGCACAGTAAATAAATAAGTATTTGTAGCGGCCCAACTCAGATTGTTTGAGTAGTCTGCCTCCCTGAGACCCTGTCCCTTTCCATGTATGGAAAGGGACAGGGAGCACAGCATGGGGGAGGCAGAAACCGCCAACCCCCATACCTTGCTAGTTACAGTTGGAGTCTGGGATAGCTCGACAGAGCGTCAGCATGTAAGGATCATCCGCCGGGGGCTCACTATAGAACTCATTACGGGTGTTTTCCGCTGAGATAAAGCGAGATGCCAGGGGCCCAGCCGGTGCATACTGCAAGCCTACGTCATACCCCCAACGTCGAGCAGGTGGGCTGTAGTACTTGATTTGCTCAGTGCCAGGTGGCACAGCGCCTGGCTCCCAAGCGCTTTGGTCAAACGGTGACGTGGCATAGCGGCTGAAGGAGAGCTGAATAAACGACCCAGTGAGGAACTGCCGCGGCCAGGTGGTAATGAACCGAGGGAAGTTATGCAACCCACCGTAGGATTGGTTGGGACGAGAGGGCACCAGACCGCTGACTACGATCGCATTTTGACGAACCTCATCCCCTACAATCAACGACTTGCCGTCTGAGAAGTCGTAGTAGGTTTCTCGGTTGGTGAGCCCATATTCTCGGTTTTGTGCAACCCAGTAGTTGTCAGCAACCTGCACGGGGTTGGCATTTTTAGTCACCTTAATCGGCGAGGTCAGATCCATGGGGATTTCCCGCATCCAGCGCTGCCCGCGAACGGTGCTGGGCATGGTGGTTTCGTTGCGTGCCGGGGGCAAGGTACGCGGCCGGTTTTGGTTGAGGTAGGAGGTGACGCTGTTGTTGCCCGCGCAGTTGTATTTAGCGGTGGTGTTCCCAGCGTTACCGTTGTTCCCTGCAGTCAAGAACCCTTCTTCAATGGAGCCATCACAGAAGTTGTCGGGCAAGGTGGTGATAGCATCAGCCAGCACTTCTGAAGGCCGCCATAGATCGGTATCTGGACGAGAGAAGCGGCGATCGAGCGTGGCGCGGTTGTAGAAGTTGTTGAAGTTTTCGTTGAGCAATTGCTCAAATTCTTCTAGCCGCTGTCCACCGTTGGTTTGATGCAGGTTGAAGTCGCCTTGGATATACACAGGGTTATCCGAGATGAACGTCAAACCTGACTGAGCCCGGTTTGGACGCATCAGCACAGCACCCTTACGCAGCCGGAAGCCATGGGGACGGCGATCGGGGTCGGGGGCATAATCCACAGGTTTGGGGCTGATGCTGTTGTCGGCATTCAGCGGTGGATCCGTTGAGAGATAGGTATCTCCGCCCGCCCGCATCCGACAGTTTTGGTTGTTTTGCAGGGCAGTGTTGTTACCACAGGCTGCCCAACCGCCGCCGCTGCGAGGACGGGTGATCGCCCCCTCCGAAACAGCATCTTCCCGGAAGGCATACACCACACCCCCAGTATCGTTGCCGTTCACAGGTAGCCAGTAGTTGCCACGATGGGGGGTATTTTTGAGCAACTCAAGATCAATATCGAGCACTCGCACGCTCATCATTTCCCGACCATTCATCAAGGCTGAATCCTTGAATGGCACTCGCACCAAGGTGCCAGCATCAGGGCTCACGCCGCTAGCTGTACGAGGGTCAACACTATCGCACAGCCCTGCTAAACATTCCTTGATCCGCACTTCGATGGGGTGGGTCGGGTTATTGCCGTTGCCTACGTTTGCATTTGGGAGGCTCCAGTCAGCTCGGGGC
>DATNRH010000532.1 GCA_036703605.1 Candidatus Obscuribacterales bacterium
TGTCGGCGAAGACTTGGAGAACGCTATCCAGCGGCTGTTTCCTGACACCACTGAGCACAGCTTCATGGCCCAGACAGAAGAAGCGATCGCCATCGATATCCCCACTGATTTTTACCGTCATTCTTATCCTGTCAATGCTAAGGATGACGGCTATCTTCAAGCCATCGACGATGGACAGTTGATGCGGATTGCCACGGAGAATCATCTGATGATTCAAGTGCAGTTGCGCGCCGGTCACTTTGTAGTTCAGGGCCGCGAACTAGTGCGAGTATTCCCGAAAGGTAACGTCAACAAGTCCCTGATATCCGAGATTAATGGAGCCTTTGTGCTCGGATCTAAGCGCACCAACCAGCAAGACTTAGAGTTTTCCATTAATCAACTCGTTGAGATTGCGGTGCGTGCGCTGTCGCCAGGCATTAATGATCCATTTACTGCCGTTCGCTGCATAGACCAAATCAGTGCCACCCTGTGCTATCTGGCCCCACGTGCCATCCCCTCGCCCTACCGCTATGACGACCAAAATCGACTGCGATTGTCGATGGCATGCCTGACGTTTATCGATATTACCGATGCTGCCTTTAACCAAATTCGGCAGAATGGGCGATCGAGCGTGGCGGTGACTATCCGTCTGCTGGAGGCGATCGCAGTCATTGCCTCGTTTACCTACCGATCAGCCGACCGCGCCGCCCTCCGACGCCAGGCTCAGATGATTGAGCGGGGCAGCCAGGATGCGATCGCTGAAGAACTCGATCGCCAGGATATTAAAGTGCAATATTTAGAAGCCATCCGTGCGATCGAGCATATTTAATATCCAATCCCCAATCCCCAAACCATGATGATAGATCATCCATGGCTTGAAGTCCCTCTCCCAGAACGGGAGAGGGATGTAGAGTAAGGGCGATAAGCGGTAGATCCTAAACCCTAGTTGGAGCAGCGTATTTTGAGGTGGTGCGAACGCTACGAGTACCAGTACTGGCACCCAAGAGAGACGAGGCCAAGGCCAACAAAGAGCCAATAAAGAACGACCAGCCTGCCTTTGCAGCATTACCAGCAATATCTCTAGTTTGATCGGCTGTTACATCGGGTGCTGTGTCCGGTAACGTCAGCCCACCCTGCTGAGCCTGAGCAAGGGCATCACCGGCATTAGACGCCACGATACCGAAGGCTCCAGACACGCCAGCAGAGAGCAGCCAAGCACTAATGGCGAGGGTTGTAGCCCACAAAATGGTGGCATTGAGCAAGGCGCTGCTTTTATTCATAGGGCCAGCTGCTCGCGCAGTCACCCAACCACCCATAAACAGGGCAATGAGCAGGCTAACAATCGACCAAATACCCACCGCCGAGCCGACATCGCCAAGGTTCGACCGAGGGGCACCTGAACTGGCAATGGTGGAGAGACCAATGGCAACCCCCAAGGCACTTAGAACAAGTTGAGTGGCGATCGCTGTGAACAAACCAGCAAAAATTGGACCCCAGCGCACGATGTCGTGATAGTCCTGACTTGGGACAACAACAGCAGGCTCAACATAAGTTCCTACGGGCTGACTATTTCGGGGTTGATCGCCGATGGGTTGATTAGAGTACGTCATTGTAATCTCCTAATAGGGTAAAAGCTGAACATGCATTGAATGGTCTAGTGGAAGAGCTCGTCAACATTCTTACTTTTTATTGCTACCGCTTCAAAAGGTCTATATCCACTAAAAAGTTAAGGCTGCTCAAACTATGTTTTAAGCTCTCGAAAGGCTTTCCGTTCACGGGGGCTATGTCAAGCCACAAGCAGAATCGCTAGGCTTAGAAACAGCCATGAAAATCTGTCTGTGAGCCAATCGAAGAGCTAAGTAGATTTAGTGTTTACATGTGTATGGTACAAAGTTAAGCCAAAACAATAAACTATCTTTCGACATAGGCTGAAAGGGTGTTAAATTTTTCCTTATCCCTAGCAGAACTTTGGAAAAAGGGGCTGGGGGATAGAGCTGATTGACGGACAAACCTCCTGCAAGCTTGATTTTCACGTAGGTTGGGTTAGCGTCAGCGTAATCCAACGAAATCTAGTCTAGTAATGGGTTTGACGTTGATCAACCTAGTCTAGGCAAAAAGATTTGTCCGTCAACTAGGGGCTGGGGGATAGAGTTATCTACCTATTTGATGTTGACGTACGGAAGGCAACTTATACCAAGGCAGGTTAGGGTATTCATGATGCTCCCAATGGTAGCCAAAGTGATAGCAGGTTACGAGGGAAATCAGGAGTGGATAATTGCTGCTAACGGCATGGTGCTTGCCCCCAGCAGTCTCTGAGCGATGGGGCAAATACGTGCCGAAAAAAAACAACTGCATGGAGCTGAGCACGATGGGCAAAAACCAGAACAGGAATAGGTTGGCCATAGCAATGTGAAACCCAACGCTCGCGACTAGAGCTATAGCAATGATTTTGAACAGCATGACAGTCCTCTCCTTGTCATCCATATAGCCGTTCATAAATCTCCAATACCAAGGGAAAAAGTTGCGATGCGTGCCATCGTGGAAGTCGGGGTCTTTGGCTTGACCAGGATATCGGTGGTGCTTCCGGTGGTTGCGAGCAAGTTTCTCATAAGACAAGAGAGCATAGAGCGTGACGGCTAGCCGCCCAATGTCATGATTCAGGCGGCGATCGCTTGGCATGAGCACTCCATGAATGGCATCGTGGGCCAAAATAAATAAACCAGTTTGAATATAGGTGCGTCCTAAAATGGCCGGAAAAACCCATAGAACGTTGTACTGACCTAGGTCAATCACTAAGAGCAACCCTAAACTAAACATCCAAAGCAACACAATCACCGAGGCAATTAAAACTCCTGTTAAGGGAGCTGGGGTTGGGTCATACCGCATATAAATCGGCCTCGCTAAGCACTATCGTCGTCTCTCCGCCAACTCTGCCAAAGTCTGGCTCTGGCCCCAGCGACATTTCAACAAGATAGACCCAGGCTTCAGCTTCATAGTTGAAGCTTTTGACAGAACCTTCGCCACCCAAAAAACTGACGTGTTGGGCACGGTAAAAGCTGGGCAATTCGATCGATCCCTTATCCATGAGACAGCCTATATCAGTACAAACCCACGATAATAGATGGATGTTTGATTACTGGATTAAATTAGTTGACCTAATTGGCCCGATGTGAAGATTCAATAGACTGCGGGGTGTTGCTGAACTGAGAGATGACCCTCTAGCTACAGGATCTGAAGCTCCATGCAACATGCTGCGGAATCATACCGCTATTCAGCAACGCCGACTGCGGGTTTTGGTTCAGGCATAGAAATTGCCGCTTCAGACGTGAAAACACAGTCAAGCATGTGGCTTGGTCTGCTGGCAACTTGAGTCTGGTCGCAACGCAGCAAGTTTCTCAATTCCCCCGCCACTCTCGCTCCTCCAACTCCTTCTGAGGCAGCAGCAGCGTCGCTTCAATCTCTTGACGAATGGTTGCGGTCACTTCGCAGTTGCTGTTGAGGCAATCGACCAGCAGTTGGTTGGCGTCGTAGTAGCGCTTGAGCACCTGATCTTGCTCGGGGCTAAATTGCCAGGGGTGGTGAATATTGCGGTATTGGATAATCGTGTTTTTGAGATCCTTCACCCAAGTCGAGTAGTTGTCTTGCCACCAGGCTTGCAGTCGCTCCTGGTTTTGATTAGAGGCGGGCAGTCGCTCTTTAATCTGTTGCAGTGACTTATAAAACCCTGCATCTAAAACGATCATCAGAATGTTGTTGAGCGCTTCGCTACAGGCATGGGCATAGGCAAAATCTTTGCTGTGGTCAACGGCAAACTCCACCAACAGGTTTTCTAAGGCGGCATCTAGAAAAACACCCTGATCGAGGGCACTGGCTAGGGCAAACTGGTCGGCGGATTTAGAAGTTTGGGACAGAGCTAGGTAGAAGGCACGGGTGGTGGCCGGCTTAGGCTCGGGGGGAACGGTCTGAGACTTTTGACTGGCCCACATCAAAAAATCTTGCAGGTGGGGATCTTGGGCCACTAGGGCATCGATCTCCTGCTTCATCAGTTGCACCAAAGAGTCGGCGCTGCGCAGCATGGCCGCAGTCAGCAAAAATACCTCATGCCAGTGGGGATCGGTAATATGGCTGACCAGGCCGCCTAGGGCTTGCTCCAGCGCTCGCAGGTTGTGGGTGGCGACGATTTTGCGCGCCGTCAGATATTCCTGAAACGCTAGATACGAGAAGGAAAAAATGCCCCGCGCCCGCTCGATCAGCAGCCCGTGCTGGGCCTCGATCGCCTTTAGCATAGCCTCGCTTTCGAGCTGGAGTTCTTCGGGTTCGAGGAGGATGCCGGGCAGGTTTTGCAGGTAGTCTTCGATGTACTGCTCGATGGTGCGCTGCTCAAAAAAGTATTGCCCTTGTTCAAAGGTGACAGCGGCCAACTGGCTCAGCAGTTTCATCTTTTGGGGCAGCAAAAACCCTCGATAGGCGTCGTCTCGCTCCACACCCTTGGTCTCATCCCACTTGCCCAGCAGCAGGTCGAGGCCCTGTTTATAAAACGCCGTGCGTTTGGTGGGGAACTTCCCTTCCCCCTGAAACACCCAGCAGGCCAGGTGCAAAAACAGGGGCGTCACCACCAGTTGGCGAAACTGCCAGTTTTCGGGCAAATCCAATTTCTCGACAAACTCCGCCGCCTTTTCCTGTCCCTGGGAGGTGGCAGTTCGGCCCAAGGCCACAAACCACTTTTGAACAAAGGTGGTAATCTGCGCTTCGCTAAAGGAGGCAATTTCTACATCGGTAAAGCCGTGCAGGGTCAGCTTTTTGGCCGCCGTGCGGCACGACGCCACGTACCGATTGCGGTGGTATTTGCCTGAAAAGGTGCGAATTTCTCGAATCACGGCGTTGATGTCCTGATTCAGCACCTCATCCATGCCGTCCATGAGCATCAAGACCCGCCCCTCGGTGAGCAGGGTTTCGAACTGGGCGGGATCGTTGAGCCGAAGGGCTTGGTGAATGTAGTTGAACAGGCTAAAGTCGCCCCGGCGTTTGGATGTTTCGGCAAACTCCCGCAGGGCGATAAAGATGGGTACCTGGTCGGCGGCAAACTCGCCCTGGTTGCACTGCACGGCTAGGTGCTGCAAAAAGGTGGTTTTGCCAATTCCTGGCTTGCCCAGCACCCGCAGCTTGCCGTAGGTTTCTACCGCTTCCACGCCGGGGATCTGAGGCTGATCGATGATCCCCATCCCTATCCGGTTAAAGTTGGCAGGGTCTAAATTGTTGAGGGCATCAATCTCAAGAAACTGCTGGTTGGCAACGGCTTCGAGAATGTTGACATCCACATAGATGTCGTCAATGTTGACAGGGTGCCTGATGTCGAGCAGTTGCAGAATGCCACACCGGTGCTGAATAGTGTCGTAATTCTGCGATCGCACCTCTGCCACTAGGTCATCTACCGTCGGCGGTTGCGAGTCTAATAGTTCTTCCGGATCTAAAAAGTCGGCAGGCGGGTCGGCGGCAATCTCGCGCCAGTTGATGTCTAAAATCTGGCAAACGTCCATAAACACCTGCCGATCCACCGGCCGCCCGGTAAAAAATCGCCAGATCGGCTGCCGGGTTTTGATATTCACCTCTGCAGCCAAATTGTCTTGAGTCCACCCTTTGAGCGCAAATGCGCGTTTAGCCTGTTGAATACCGGTGGGTGAAGCCCGAAGCGATCGCTTGACCATAAAATAAAAAAAGCATCCTAGCAGTATTAGTGAATCAAGTCATGAATTTCTAGCTAGAAGCCCTGAAACTCTCTTGAAACTTTATGTAAAACGTTGCGGAATCATAACTACTTGTTCAGAAACTCTAGAACTCTAACATCATTAAACAGTGAATTTAAACAGCACAAAGACATACTCCTTTGCATCCGCGGTGTCTCGGCGTTTTGATTCTTCACACATCGCTGCCCGCAGGTTGACCCAAATTGCCCACTGCGCAGCGATCGCCCCTCCATCATCACGACCTTCTCACGATTGCCGAAACCACCATGTTTAGCTTGAACTGGATGATTCAGCTCGTCAAGCCCGATAGCTACAAGTTTGAAGCTTAGAGCTAATTTATTCAGTCGCTGAAACTCCCACCTGGCAAAGCTTTCAGGAAAACTGCTTAATGCAGTCCCCGTAACCCAGAACCCTTGATATACAAAGGATACAAGCAGCTTAAGATTTACTTTATAAATCAGCTCTTAATGATGAGATGGAATAAAGAAAACCTGGCTTTTATTTACTTATGTAACAAAGCTTCTTGGATTTGTTGCTCTCCAGCAGAGCGATCGCCACCAACCCGATCACAACCAGCAACGTAACAAATGGGGGCATGGCCTCGTTATGGATCGATCCGCCAAACATATTGACAGACGGCGATCGCCCGTGAGACGAGTGTGGCTTACATCGATTGCTCTTTTATTGCCGATAAAACTTGATGAATAACCGTAGGAAAAGTCATGGCGTTGCTTGCCATAACATATCCCCTTCTAATTCTTATGTTGGTGACCGAAGTTCAAGGTTTAGTGCAGCAGTTCTGAGCTGTATCAATTGTATTCACATAAAAAATTGAGCCGTAAATATACGGATATTTTTAGTTCTTGAGTGATAATGGTCAGGCTAGACAAAAAGTAATAAATGGTACATGGTTAGCATGTGAATGTTAAATTTATTCGATCGATGAATTGCGATCGATGAATTGTCATAGTGTCCGATCATTGTGGATGGGCTTGACAGTCACGGCTTTGCTGTATGGGATGAGTTTGTTTATGTGCGGGATAAATTTAATAGAATGCCTGAAAACTCCTCTCGTCTGGAGTTGAGCGGATCGCGACAATTTACATCTTGGCTAGCCCAACAGCACCTGAGCCTAGCCTTCACAACCTATCAAGCCGGAAAAGTATTTTGGATTGGGC
>DATNRH010000533.1 GCA_036703605.1 Candidatus Obscuribacterales bacterium
CTACTGGGAACACACCCGAAATCATCAAGTTTTCTTTAAAAACGGCTTGCATGCCCCCTCCCAGCCCCCTACTCATCCGGCCCCGTCTACCGGAGTTTTCAATGCGAGGATAGCTCAGTTGGTAGAGCAGTTGGCTTTTAACCAATTGGTCCTGGGTTCGAGTCCCAGTCCTCGTACTTCTCCGTGATCGCCGTCCATTCAACGGCCTCACACCCCTTCCCCCGTCCACTACCCTTAATCTCGAGGACTGGGGCTCGAACCCCCACCACACCCGAAGCGGAGCTTCGGCACTCAGGGTTCGAACGCCCGAAGGGCAGGCGAGCGCAGCGAGTCTGCAAATCACCACTACCGGCCTCGGCGGAGGCCGCACTCCGCGTGGATCGAGCGGAGCGAGATCAGTCCCGCTCTGACGCGAGCAAGCAACCACTCAAGCGGATTTGTTGCATGCGAAGTTACCTATCCAAGCTACCCCTACTTAGGCCTCTCAAGCTGATACAACTGCTCCCACGCTTCCCCCTCTTTGGATAAACCATTGGGAAATGGTTTCGCACCCGCTGGGCAAAAGACCACACCGGCCGATGTCGTGTAGAGATCCATGCCAGCCTGCTTGGCGATTTCTGTCAGTAGCGTCACAAGTGAAACATCCCTCACTTGATAACGAATCGAAGCATCCAATTCAGCGTCAAATGCCTTTACGGCACCACCTCTGCAATAGGTTTTTCCTGACGGGAAAAGCACACTGATTGTGACTCCTTTCTCCTTTGGATCAATAGTAGTGGGATCCAACTCAACAGCATATGACCAAGCGAGACTAACTGCTTGCTGTATGGTCACTCCCTCTAGATTCACACTGGGAATCCTTATGCGATCCAGGGCTGCCTTTCTCTTTGCCACGACAGGCCGAAAATCAGACTCCCCCACCAAAACCCCACTAACAAAATCCACCAGTTTCTGACTGGTAAACCAATGCGCCTTCACATCATGCCCGCCGCCGGGAATCAACTCGAGATGCATCTCACCACCA
>DATNRH010000534.1 GCA_036703605.1 Candidatus Obscuribacterales bacterium
TCTCTCGGAGACCATCCTCGGTTTGACTCGATGTCGTCACGCAATTGCTGTTGATGCTGAGGACTCATACCCGGGGGCTGATGGTAGTACGTGGGGCTACGGCGAGGTCCCGAGTTCGGGGAATGCATAGGAGGGTACTGGCTCCAGCTGTCATGATGGCCCCATCGCCTGTTGTTGCTATGGTTTGCCGCTGCCGCTGCAGCCGCTGCCGCCTGAGATGGTGAGCTATGGTGGTTATGATAACCTCCGTCATAAGTTTGCTGTGAATAGTGGTAATGATGATTGGGATGAGGTGGAGGTAAGCCTCTGTTGAATTCATCTTCCCTGTATTGAGGAGGGGGACTAGGGCAGGGATGAAAGGGGCGACCATGATCAGGTGCATATCTTGGGCTTTCTCGGGGAGATGAACCATGTAACGGAGCATGATAGTAACCATTTGGTTCATCGCTTCGTACTGAATCCCACGAGAAGTTTCGATTAAAAAATGAAGGGTTTTTTCGCAAATCCCGCATCTCCGTAGAACTACTGGGTGACCTCGATGGTATGGATTCACCTCGAGATGGTTGCGAAAGCTTAGTTCGTTTTGGGGGCATAAATTCTGGAGGCAAAGATGACGCTGTAAAGTCTTCATTTGATCTAGAATGATGCCAAAAACTTCGCTTCATAGGTTCAGGTGGGGCCATGAAAGAATTTCCAGTGCTTTGTCCTCCTCTCATTGGAGGGAATCTTCCCTGTTGTGGCCCTCCTCTAGCTGGACTAGGGGGGACAATTATAGGCCTTTCATCCCCGGGAGGTGGCTGCTGCCTTCCTTCTTGCCCCATATCCCGAACACCTACTTCGAGCCCTTCTGGTGGACATCGCTCATCAGTTTGGGGAACTCCTCCCCAGCGTTGTTGTTCTGAAGGATTGATGCTCACATTCACATGCCGGGGGACCGGAGGGAACCCACGGTTGGAATCCCTGTCATCTTCGGTACTGAAAGAAGTAGTCACCACTGACTGAATCTGCTGAGGATGTCTACTTGCTCCTGGGTATCCTGCATATTGCCCATGCCCATGATAGCCGTACTTACTGTATGGGGCATGAGGTGGACGTCCATGAGCTTGAGGCGGGCGACCACCCTTGCCACCGCC
>DATNRH010000535.1 GCA_036703605.1 Candidatus Obscuribacterales bacterium
AACCCAAGAAGATTGGGTGGGTTTCCCCATCCCTACCTACGTGCAGGACGTGGAGGAGTATACCTTGCAGGATTGTTACGTCTTTGGGCTGATGTTGCGTGCAGGAACCATGGAACCCCTAGCCAGTACGGCAAGTGCTACACTTTCATCGCCTGTCACAGAGACACTGCAAGCCTATTTGCAAACCAGAGGTGTTTGCAGCACCTCTGCAGCAGTCAAGGGCCACTGCGACATCACGACAGAGTGGAAACTGCCAGGCTGGTGGAAGTTGACCTATGAAATGTGGCAGATGAAAGATGGTCTGCCTCCCCATCTTTTGTATCTACCACTGGACAAGACGCAGGCACTGTTGAAGGGTCTAGACGAGGCTTCCTCCGCTCCACTGCCATCAAAGTTGGCATCGAGTGTACGCTTCCTGCGTTTGAGAGTGGGACAGTTGCCTGGCCAATTCAGCCACGACGGTATCCTGTATGCTCGTGTCGCACATGTCTCCACGAATGACTTGATGCCACCTACGCGTGTGGTGGATCTCAAGATCAAAGGCACAGAAGCGCATGCTAACTACCTGACAGAGGGAGGCTTGGCGCACAATGGCGGTGGCAAGCGCAAGGGCGCTTTTGCAGTATATTTGGAGCCCTGGCACCTGGACATCTTTGATTTCCTGGACCTGCGTAAGAATCACGGACATGAGGCGGATCGGGCGCGTGATTTGTTCCTGGGTCTGTGGGTGCCAGATCTGTTTATGCAGCGGGTCGAGGCGGATGGACCCTGGACATTGTTGAGTCCCGACACTGCACCAGGACTGCCCACTTCCTACGGCCCCCACTTTAACGCCCTCTACGAAAAGTACGAACAGGATCCCTCTGTCCCCAAGAAGACTGTGAGGGCCAGAAAACTGTGGGAAGCCATTCTGACGGCGCAAACAGAGACTGGTGCTCCTTACATGATGTACAAGGACGCCTGCAACAGCAAGAGCAACCAGAAGAACCTAGGAGTTATTCAGTGTTCCAACCTCTGTGTGCACGGCGACACAGTTATCCTTACGCGTACAGGACATCAGCGCATTGCCGACCTGAAAAACCAGCAAGTGGAGGTGTGGAACGGCAAAGAGTGGTCCAGTACCACTGTGCGCCAAACAGCACCCAAGGCTGTTATGAGGCGACTGGAATTTTCAGATGGCGCCTCTCTGGTGTGTACTGACTACCACAAGTTTTACGTGCAGGACACATACGACAGCAAGCCTCGCGAGGTGAGAGCGGAGGACTTGGTCCCTGGTAACAAACTGGCCAAGATGAGACTGCCTACAGAAGGGGCTCACGGCACTGAGCAATTCCCGTACGCCTACACCCACGGCCTCTTTTGTGGCGACGGAACCTACGCCGATATTCTCAATGTCCAGTTTCCCTTGGACCTGCCTCCAAAGTTTGCTGTTCCGTCACGATCCGACGCCCGTACCAAACTCGAGTGGTTGGCTGGTTACGCAGACGCCGATGGTACAGTGTCTCGTAACGAACTCCAGATCGGGAACATCAACCAAGATTTCCTGTTACAAGTGCGCTTGCTGCTCCAAACGCTGGGAGTACACGCGAAAGTGCAGCACAGTCTGCCCAAT
>DATNRH010000536.1 GCA_036703605.1 Candidatus Obscuribacterales bacterium
CGCCCTAGCTGCTACCAACCTCCGCATTACCGATGACCTGAGTACCAACAACAGTCCCATTAGCCTAGATATTGATGGTAACCTCCGCTTGGTGGATGCCACCATCGCCACGGGCGGCGGACAGTTTAGCCTAGAAAGCGATGGAGCACTGAGGATACTTGGCAGCGGGGCGATCGCTACCAACGGTAATAATTTGCGCTTAGTGGCTACCAGTTTACAGATTTCTGAAGCGATTGAGCTATCCACCGCTGGTGCTAGGAGCGGCAACCTGTTTTTGCAAGCCACCACCGGCAACCTCACGGCTGGAAATTTGACGACGGCGGGAAATCAAGGCGGTGATATCACAGCGATCGCTCGACAAGATCTTATCCTAGGCAATCTCGATGCTAGCGGTACCGGCAGCGGTGGACGCATTACCGCTACGTCAGAAACCGGCGCGCTCACCGTCGGCAATCTAGATACCTCCGGTTCCCAGGGTGGGGATATTAACCTAAATGCGATTACCACTCTGCGCACTGGCAGCATCCGCAGTCGCGGCACGGTAGGCGATGGCGGCAACGTCACCATTGATCCCATTGATGTAGTGGTGGAGTGGATTGATGCCCAAGGTGGCAATGCGGGCCGGGGTGGCAACTTGGATATCACCGCCAGCAACACCATTCGGCTCACCGGTTCTTTCATTGATGATGCGGGGTTAGCGGCCAGCATCGCCACGGGCGGTGGTAGGGGTGGCGGCAACATTACCCTGCGCCACGGTGGTAACGGTGTCGTACCCTTCATCGTGGGTGATGCTAGTACCAACGGTAGCGCTGCCGTCCTCAGCAGTCGTACTTTTACAATTGACCCCGATTCTTTCCTGTTTACCTACCAAGAAGGTGAGGAGGCTGGACGTATTCGCATTGTCAGCGTACCACCACCGGGGCCAGTGGATCCAGAACCACCAGGGCCAGTGGATCCAGAACCACCGGGGCCAGTGGATCCAGAACCGCCGGGGCCGGTAGATCCCAGTGACCCATTGCTCACGATCGCTCCCCCAGAACAAGACGTTCTCTCCCCCCTTCAAACTACCGATCTTTCGGAGGTCACTCTAGATACCTTGACAGATCTAGAGACCTTTTTTACGGAACAGTATGTATCCCATCTGTCCTTACCTGATACTGAAATCTCTACTCTGGAAGAAATCCAAGACGATCTGCGAGTTATTTCTGATAGCGTTGGTGTGCGGCCGGCTGTGGTCTACGCTGTGTTTACGCCTCCCGTTCTCAGCCCTGATCCTTTGCAAGATTTGGAAACTAACGCTATCGGCCTCAATAGTCCTAATTCCAGCGGCGATCGCCTTGAGGTCGTCCTAGTGACCCAAGAAGGACAGCCGATTCGGGTGCTGATTTCCGATGCTACCCGCGAACGAGTTGCTACAGTTGCCCGTCAATTTTATCTATCAGTCACCGATAGTAGCCTAGCTAACACTCGCCTCTACCAGGCTCCCGCCCAACAACTCTACAGTTGGCTGATCGAACCTATCGAGGCAGAGCTGGAAGCCCAAGGCATTCAGCATATTTCCTTCGTTCTTGACGGTGGGTTGCGATCGCTCCCCATGGCGGCGCTCTATGATGGCGATCGCTTTTTGATTGAAAACTACAGCATTGGACTGATGCCTAGTCTTAGCTTAACGGATAACCGCTACGTTAGCCTGCAAAATCTAGGTATCTTAGCTATGGGAGCCTCCGAGTTTCCTGACCAAGAACCGTTGCCAGCCGTGCCCACTGAGCTGAGTCATATTTCCTCAGCCCCCTTCTTGAACGAAGACTTTACGCCAGAAGACCTGAGACGCCAACGCCAACGCACCCCCTTTGGCATTATCCATCTTGCGACCCACGGTGAATTCTTACCCGGTGGCCCAGACAATTCCTATATTCAGTTTTGGAACGAGCGCCTAGGTCTGGACGGGTTGCGATCGCTTGGCTTAAATAATCCACCGGTAGAACTAATGGTGCTCAGTGCTTGCCGCACGGCTCTGGGAGACTCGGAGGCTGAATTGGGCTTTGCTGGACTAGCGATTCAAGCTGGTGTTAACTCTGCGATCGCTAGTCTTTGGTACGTTAGTGATTTAGGTACCTTAGCGCTCATGTCTGAGTTTTACGATCGCGTAGGAACAACAACTATTCGTGCCGACGCCCTTCGCCAAGCTCAACTAGCGATGCTGCGAGGTGAGGTGCTGCTTCAAGATGGGCAACTGCAGACCACAACCTCCTCCCTAGAATTGCCCTCTAACTACCAACTACCCGGACGACAAAGCGTATCCCATCCCTACTATTGGTCTGCCTTTACAATCATTGGTAGCCCTTGGTAATCTTAAGATAGGATAACTGCCCCATTTTGTAGGATCAACATCATCTAATATCACGAGATCATACGTCATCTT
>DATNRH010000537.1 GCA_036703605.1 Candidatus Obscuribacterales bacterium
GATTACGACGATCTGGAAGCCGATGATATTTTGGCTTCGATGTTATTTGCTACGCCACTTTTTTGAATAGGAGAGAGGTAAGGTGACAACAACAGTGCGAGAACTAACCCCAACAGAATTACAACGGTTTGACCCAACTCGTCGGTTTGGAGAGGGTTTAGCACCGCAGCGACGGGAAAAAGCCTGGGCAAAGCTGCCAGAATTGCGGGATGTTTTGCAAAAACAGTTTGGAGCCATGCGAGTGGTTGTATTTGGCTCTTTGGCGGTTCCAGATGCCTTTACTCACTGGTCGGATATTGACCTGGCTGTTTGGGGTATTGCTCCCGATCGCCTCTATGAAGCTGTTGCCGTGCTGAATGATTTATCGCCCGGTATTAAGGTCGATTTGGTTGATGCAGAACGGTGTCATTCTATAGCACTCAAGCAAATTATTCAGGAAGAAGGGATTGTGGTTTAGAGATACTGTTAATCATGCTGAATATTGGGAGAAAATAATGAGTCCACTTTTGCATAAGGTTTTGAATGAACTGGATCAACTGACAACAGATGAGCAGTTGCAGGTGATGGAGCATTTGGCGCAGCAGTTGAAGCAGCGGCTCACTCAGTCACAAGGAGACGTTACACCTACAACGAAAGATGATGAGTGGGATCGGCAAATGGCAAAGGATGTGGATGAAGGAAAGCTCGATCACCTCATTGCCAGGGCAGAATTGGCTATTCAAAGTAATCAGGTACGGAGTTTAGATGAAGTCCTTCACAACTCCTGATTTTTGGAAGGCTTATGCTGGGTTATCCCCTGAACTCAAGACAAAAGCGCAGAAAGCCTATCAGCTATGGCAAGAAAATCCATCGCATCCCTCGCTGCATTTCAAGAAGGTGGGAAAGAATCTTTGGTCAGCTCGAATTACCCAAGATTATCGAGCAGTGGCAATCAAAGCTGGCGAAGATTACTACTGGATTTGGATTGGTTCGCATGATGATTATGACAACTTATTGTCATAGTCTTTAACCAACAATAGAGGAATTGATAAATGGAATCGTTGACGGGGATGGATAGGGTGTTGGGAGGAATTGCTGCTGTCATTTTGGTGGGGGGCTTGGTGATGCTGGTGTCGGGTACGTGGCCTGTAAGGGATAAGTAAGTCGATGGATTTGAAGACGTTTTTTGAGCAGTTTGACACGATCGCTGAAGCACCGGGCGGCATTCAACGCCTGCGGAATTTGATTTTGGATATGGCAGTCCGAGGAAAACTTGTACCGCAAGATCCTGATGATGAACCTGCTGTAAATCTTCTACATCGCATTCAAATTCAAAAACAAAAACTTATTGAAGTTGGCGAAGTTCCAAAGCCTAACAAAATTAAGACAGAAAAAAACGAGCTTGAACATCTTTTTGATTTACCAGAAAAATGGACTTGGACTTGCTTGGATACAGTAAGTTCATACATTCAACGAGGTAAGTCTCCAAAGTATGCTGACTCTGGAAAAGTCTTAGTGATTTCACAAAAATGTATCCAATGGACAGGATTTGAGCTGGATAAATCTCGTCATATTGAAGATGAAACTATTTCATCTTATGGGAAAGAACGTTTTTTACAGCCTGGTGATCTTCTTTGGAACTCTACAGGAACTGGGACTGTAGGACGTATTAATGTTTTTCCAAATAACCTGATTGCTCAGAAAGTAGTTGCAGACTCTCATGTGACTGTTATTCGCTCTATCGAATGTCTTCCAATATTCCTTTACTATTGGCTGTCAAGTCCCTGCATTCAATCGGCTATTGAGGATAAAACTAGTGGCACAACTAAGCAACAAGAATTAAATACTTCAACAGTCAGGCTAGAACCTGTTCCTCTCCCGCCTCTTGCCGAACAAAAGCGGATTGTGGCGAAGGTGGATGAGTTGATGGGGTTGTGTGACCAGTTTGAGGCAGAGAAGCAGCAGCGCGACTCCCTGCGGCAACGCCTCCGCGCCAGTGCTTTCGACGCCCTAATGAACGCCCCCACCGACGACGCCCTCTCCACTGCTTGGTCGTTCATCCACCAACACTGGCACCCCCTCACCCAACACCCTGATGATGTCAAGGATGTGAGGCGATCGCTCCTCCAATTAGCCGTCCGTGGAAGGCTAAGTTATCAAGAAGATAATGACGGTCATGCACAAGATCATCTCAAAGCGATGATTCAGGAGAAAGTGCAGCTGATCAAGGAAAAAAGAATTAGGGCTACTAAAGCATTAGCTGATCTTGATTTAGAATCAATGCCGTTTAAGCTTCCCAAAAACTGGTCATGGGCATATATCCAAGATGTGGGAGAAGTAAAACTTGGCAGGCAAAGATCACCAAAGAATCATTCTGGAGCACACATGGTTCCTTACTTGAGAGTTGCTAATGTCCTTGAGAACCAGCTTAATTTATCAGATGTTAAAACGATGAATTTCTCACCTGAGGAGCAAGAAATATTTAGACTTCAGAAATTTGATATTTTACTCAACGAGGGTCAGAGCTACGAGTTGGTAGGAAGACCAGCAATGTATCGGGATGAAATTCCAGGAGCATGTTTTCAAAACACTCTAGTTAGGTTTAGAGCTTTTAGCCAACTAATGCCCGACTATGCACTGTTGGTTTTCCGTGGTTATATGCATAACGGTAGATTTCAAGACAAGGCACAACAAACCACAAACATTGCTCATTTAAGCGTAGGAAGACTATTAAATATTGAGTTTCCCCTGCCCCCGCTTGCTGAACAAAAACGCATTGTTGCCAAAGTGGATGAACTAATGCGGGAGTGTGATCAGTTGGAAGCCCAATTGCGGCAGCAGCAGCAGGTGGCGGAACAGTTTGCCGCCTCTGCGGTCAGTCATTTAGTGGTGTAGGGGGCATGATGATGAGAGTGCCGAGCGATCGCAAGTACAGTGTGTTGCGACATAAAGGAGCGATCGCCTCTTGCACCTAAGCCTTACAATCAGTCAGCCAAACGCCTTTGCAGCTCCTCAAGCAACGCCTTGCTTTGCCTCGGTCATGCGGCGATCGGACGTTCACAACGAATGGCTTCTTCAATGGTGAGGCGATCGCATCGATAATCCTCCGCCAATTCATCAATCGAGTCACCAGCTCGATACCGCTCAGCCAACATATCGGTTGGTACTCCAGTCCCTTCAATAACCAAACGACCAAACGCAATGCGTGGATCGATCACCACAATGCGAGGATTATTTTCCTCATGCGATCGCGTGAACGGAAAGAGTTTGATGGCCAAACCAGTATCATCCGGTTCAATTCTAGAAAGGTGAGTTTTCAGTGACTGTTTCATCGCGATTTGTCCTGATCGAGAGGCATTGATCAGGTGTCCATATCGCTCCACAAACAGGTCAACCCCATCAGTCTGAAACTCTTGGTGAGCAAGGGGATGGGTAATGTTGAGGTTTGCCTCCAAGAAATCAAGGGCGTCCCGCACCTTTGCCAAATCCACATTGTGATCCGTGCGAATAGCTCTCAACACATGAACTTCTACCATATTGGTGAACGACAAGAGGCGCGGCTTCAACTCTAGAATCGGGATCAAAGGGTTGAATACGCCCTCTCCCGATGCTTTGGGATATTTTCGCCCAACCGTCCACGATCGAATCGTTGCCGCCGGGATTCGCAGGTAGCGGGCAGCATCGCCAATTGAATAGGCTGGAATATCACGCGGATCACGTTTTCCGTATAGTTGGCTCATTCACCTACCCTCCCAGTTGCGATCGCCCCTGTTGTAGTAGCGGATCACGAGAAACGGGACTGGCGCGATTCGAACGCGCGACCTACCGCTTAGGAGGCGGTTGCTCTATCCTGCTGAGCTACAGCCCCAGGGTTCAAGCCCATCATAGCAGCAACCTTGGCTGACCATAAAGCGGCCCCTAGGGATGCGATCGCCACACCTGATCCCATGGCCCACCCCCCACTTCTAGACCGCCCTGGCGACTCGTGGCTTGCACCATCAAGCGATCGCCCTCCCATAGGCGTAGGTCTATCCAGCCATGCATCGTATCGCGACAGACGGGAATCATGCCATCGAGGGTGGGGGCACGGAGGATGGTGCCGGGGCGATCGCTCTTGCCATGGAGTTCCACCCGGAAGCGATCGCGGGTGGCGGTCATGCGCCAACTTCCCCAGGGATAGATCTCCCAGGTGACCTGTGCATTCCAGGGCACGAATTCGTAAAAGATGCCGCCATGGTGAATGCCAATCATCGCTACGGATTCCATCCAGCCGAGGACGCTCCGCCGTCCACCGCCGGCCGTGAGGGCCAGATCGGGTTCATCTTCAAAGGTATTGCAGTTTAGCCAAAACCATTTCTCTGGAAAGGCACCGCCCCAATTTTTTTCGGCATAGGCGGGAGCATCTTGGAAAGAGTAGCGATCGCCCTGCCAATCAATCCAGCCGCTGGCCAGACCATGGGCCATGAGGATCTGCCAACCGGGTTCAAAAATTTGCAATTGGGAGAGCCAGCCGGCCGTGGATTGCTGGGGTTGATCGACATTGCCCCAGCCGTAGATGGGCTGAATCTGGTAGTCCCAGGTGCAGGTGCCCATGACTGGATCGCTGAGCTTGCCTTGGTGCTCTGTGGCGGTGCCTTGGTAGCCTTCTTGGATGGTGCGATGGAAGTGATCAGGGTCTAGAAGACTTGGGCGGGGTGGATGATCGGGATGCGATCGCCAATGGCCTAACCCGAGGGCGTGGGGCCAGGCCCAAAATTGGCAGACCTCGGGGAAGCTGCGGCAGAGGTAGCCATCGTTGGGGCCGAGCACCTGGGCAACGCCGCCGCTATGGGGTTGACCGCCAGCCGGATCTTCGATGGAATACATGAACGCGAAGGTTTGCTGCACCTCCGGCAGGGTGACGCGGTAGTACCAACCTTCAAAAAAACGGCGATCGCTGCCATCCCAGTGGTAACCACTGTGAGGAGTGGCTAAAGAATGGGGAAAATAGAGGAAAGACCTTACCATAATCTTGACGGGGTGCCGGTGGGACAACGGGAGGGCGATTCCCTCTCTTCATGGTGCCACGGTTCATCGATGGATGCTCTTCGCGGGCTGATGGTTTGGCCGCCTGTCCCTTGCCTGTTCCTTCTCAACGGCGATCGCCGCTCCGGTCTACACTTATGAGCTATTGCCTCAACCCCCTATGTCTATCGCCGCAAAATTTGGCCGAAGCGCAATTCTGCCAAAGCTGCGGTATGCGCCTGCAGGTGAACAATCGCTACCGGGCGATTCGTCCCTTGGGGCATGGGGGATTTGGCAAAACCTACCTAGCGGTGGATGAACATATTCCATCCCGACCGCCCTGTGTGATCAAGCAATTTTTTCCGGGCAACCTATCGGGCGATCGCTTAGACAAGGCCACCCACCTGTTCCACGAAGAGGCCAACCGCCTGGATCATCTATCCCCCCATCCCCAAATTCCCCACCTCCTGGCCCACTTCTCAGAAGATCGCTATCACTACCTGGTGCAGTCCTTTGTGGATGGCCAAACCCTAGAGCAAGAGGTTGCCCAGTCGGGGCCGTTCACCGAGGCGCAGATTCGGCATGTGCTGGGTGATCTTTTGCCTGTGCTGGCCTTCATCCATCAAGCCCAGGTGATCCACCGTGATATCAAGCCCGCCAATATCATTCGACGGCGATCGGATCGTCAGTTGGTGTTGGTGGACTTTGGGGCGGCCAAGCTCACCAGCGCTGCGGCGCTACAGCAAACCGGGACGGTGATTGGCAGTGCGGGCTATGCAGCGCCGGAGCAAACCGGCGGCAAGGCGGTGTTTGCTAGCGATCTCTATAGTCTAGGGGTGACCTGCATTCATCTGTTGACCGATGTACCGCCCTTTGATCTCTATTCCTTCACTGAAGGGGCTTGGATCTGGCGCGACTATCTGCGCAGTCCTATTCATAGTGAATTGGGTCTGTTGCTGGATCGTCTGCTGCAGCCGGCCATCAGTCAGCGCTATCAATCGGCCCAGGAAGCGATCGCAGCCCTGCGCTATGTGAATACGCTGCCGGAGATGGGAGATGATGCCGTCTTTGGCCCCAAGCCGCCCTCTCCACCGCCCCCGCCGTCCCGCTATGCCACCACCCAGTTGCCTTCTATCCAGCCGACAATGCCCCTGGCTTGGCGCTGTGTCTATACGTTGGAGGGGCATGCCAACTCCGTGGCTGCGATCGCCACTAGTCCCAATGGCAAGCTCTTCGCCAGCGGCAGCTTTGATCGCACCATTAAGCTATGGCATTTGGGCACCGGTGCCTTGGTGAGCACCTTTGAAGGACATCTCTCGCCGGTGTTGTCGGTGGTGTTTAGCCTAGATGGCCGCTCCTTGATTAGCGGCAGTGTAGATGACTCCATTCGCCTATGGGACGTGGCTACGGGGCAGCAGTCGTCCACCCTCACGGATACGGCGGCGTCGGTGATGGCGCTGTCGGTGGAAATCAGTCCTGATGGTCAAGCCTTGGTGAGCGGCAGTGATGACCATACGGTGAAAGTTTGGCATTTGCAAACCGGGCGGCTCCTGCGCAGTATTCGCCATCCCCGAGCGGTGTCGGCGGTGGACATTAGCCCCGACGGCAAGATTTTGGTGAGCGGCAGCAATGACAATATTATCTGGCTGTGGAATTTCAGTACGGGTGAACTGATGCACAAACTGACGGATCACCAGCGAGATATTAATTCCCTGGCGATTAGCCCCGACAGTAAGATGTTGGCTAGCGGCAGTAGTGACAATACGATTAAGCTTTGGGATTTGCGCAAAGGGCGACTGTGGCGAACCCTCACCGGGCATCTAGACTGGGTGCGGGTGGTCTGCATCAGTCCCGATGGTCGTACCTTGGCCAGCGGCGGCGATGACTGCACTATTAAGCTTTGGGATCTAAAAACCGGGCGGCTGCGCCATACCTTAGCGGGCTACTGTCATGGTCATCAAAAGGGCGTCAATGCCCTAGCGTTTAGCCGCGATAATCGTACCTTGATCAGCGGCAGTGGCGATCGCACGATCAAAATTTGGCGCTATCAGTAGGCGATTTCAGCAACCGATCTGAATTCCCTAGTTTCGCGGTTGTAGTCTTGAGGAGATATCGATATTGTGAGTCCGTTGAGATCCTGCCTATCATGACCATTGAAGCACTTTATGTCCAGCTTGCAGACTTGCGCATTCCCATTGCCGTGCTGGTGTTTGCGGCCCCCTGGATTACCTATTTACTCTGCGTGGCTATTCCAGGTAAGACAGAAGAGCCTCTGCTGCTCAGCATCAATCT
>DATNRH010000538.1 GCA_036703605.1 Candidatus Obscuribacterales bacterium
AGCGCCGCTATCGAACCAATGAGGCAGCTATCCGATATCTCATCGCTAAAGCTTTTAAGAAAGAGTTTGCCGAGCAAGTCATGAGATCATCTGGATCAAGATAGCGATCGCTTATCAAATCACTCTTAATCTTAGATTGATTAAGCATTCAGATTGATTAAGCATTCAATTTATATCTTGCTAACACGGTTTATCTTTCATAGCCTTGAAAATGCTGTAAAACTGTTTATATGAATCATCTCACAATTCATGCCCAGCAGCTATCCTCCTCAAAAATTGAGTGTCATGCCTCTGCTTACGGTGCAACGTTTAGGGCGGCAGGTTCAACATCGATGGATTTGGAAAAACCTTCAGTTTGATCTATATCCAGGCGAGAATCTGGCCATCACTGGAGCATCTGGATCGGGCAAGAGCTTGTTGCTGCGATCGCTCGCCAATCTGGACCCTATACAAGAGGGGCAACTCTGGTTTCAAGGCAAAGTTCTTTCTGCCTATACAGAACCCTACTACCGCAGCCAAGTTATTTACTTACATCAACGGCCAGCATTAGTAGAAGGAAGTGTCGAAGATAATTTACGCCAAGTCTATCAATTTAAGAGTCATCGTCACCAATCCTTCAATCAAGATCAGATTCTTGCCTATCTTTCTGCCCTAGGACGAGATGCTAGTTTTCTCCTGCGCCCCAGTTCAGCATTATCAGGAGGAGAAGCGCAAATTGTTGCATTCATTCGAGCCTTGCAGCTCTCTCCCCAGATTCTACTATTGGATGAACCTACCGCGTCTCTGGATCTGGAAACGGTTTACGCCTTAGAAACTCTTGTTCACTATTGGCAGAAGACTGACCCAAACCGCGCCACCATCTGGACAAGCCATACGTCCGAACAAATCAACCGTGTCGCACAACGACATATTCATCTTCAGCCGCTGGGATCATGAATGAAACCTATCTAGCCATTGGCAATGTTCAGCTTATCTTAGCCACCAGCTTGCTTCTGATCAACATTATAATTTCTGTTGTATTGCAGCTTGGCTTAGGCAGACAGCTTTGGATTGCTGGTATTCGAGCAGTTGTCCAGCTTTTACTCATTGGCTATGTTCTAGAGTGGGTATTTACCCTAGAGAATCCTCCTCTTATTTTGCTCGTAGGATTGATTATGACGACGATGGCAGGGCTCTCGTCTGTGCAGCGAACCCGTCGTCGATTTCAGGGAATTTATTTCAACAGCATTTTATCCATTCTAGTATCCACAGCCTTGATCACCGGCATCACTATCACCGGCATCATTCACGTTGATCCTTGGTATGATCCCCAGTATCTTATTCCTCTACTAGGCATGATTTTAGGCAACGCTCTCACCGGAATTACCTTGGCGATCGATCGCTTTATGGACGATCTAACCACTGGGCGCGATCGCATTGAAGCCATGTTGGCCCTAGGTGCAACTCGTTGGGAAGCAGCCCATGACAGCATTCGTGTAGCTCTACGGACAGGTATGACTCCCACGATTAATTCGATGATGGTCATGGGGATTGTGAGCCTGCCGGGAATGATGACGGGGCAAATTTTAGCGGGGGCTAGACCGACGGATGCTGTCCGCTATCAAATCATCATTTTGTTTGCGATCGCAGCAGCTACGGCTCTTGCCAGTATAGGAGGCGTATTACTAGCTTTCTTGCGACTCTTCAGCACAACTCATCAACTTCGGCTCGATCGCCTCCGACGACTCCCATAATGACTTGGGATCAACACAGCCGCGATCGCGCCAGTCTTGAGCAAGGCAGGTGCACTACTTCATCTGAGCATAAACTATCTTAAAAGATTCTGCTAAAAATAGCAGGATGTACCGTCGAACCGCTGTACTACGAACACATTTTAGGTCACTCCAGGAGAACTGTAGCGTAAATAACATTATTGGCACTTTAAAAAATTCTGGTTATGTATTGCAGATAACATTCTGGTTATGTATTGCAGATAACATTATTGATGTATTTGTCTATACATCACGACACAGCGTTGGCTCCATCAAGCATCTTGCCAAACTCCTGATCAACAGCTATGGGTATGAGATCAAGCGCTTATACATCAAGGCTTTATAGGTATCGAAGAAGACGTCTACCTAGGCTGGGTAACGGAACAAAACCTTAATTCTTTTGAGAGATCTTTAATTTTTCACAACTTTGTTTCCTGTAACTTCAAATAAACTTTGTATTAAATTGGTATTAAGATAGCGTCCATACAGTCTCACACTGGATCAAAGTAGGAACAGTTAGGTTAATCTGATTAAAGTTGACCATGGGGCTTTTACTAGATACCCCTTTAGTAGTCAACACCTAGTCTCTATAGGCTAATGAGCTCCATAGAATCAGGGTTTTAAGGAGAGTCCATCTATACTCTGCTTCACGTAGCCTGCATCCTAGGCATCAGTAGAGAAACATATTCGGCAGCTCCATGGTAAGCGCCGGCTTGGATAGGGGGTCATCAACCTGTAGTCTCCTAAGAGAGGGCTGCAACGTTACTGCCTAGATAAATCGTAGTAATTAATACATTGAGCGTGGCGATCTAGGTGTTTCAAGCAAGACGACGTTACTTGTTCCCTCCCGTAGTGCTGTATGCAAAATTCTTACCAGGTTTTACTTGTCGAAGGCGATCGCCTCAACCGATCCTCTATGGTTCAGTGGCTTCGACAATCGCTGCTGCCGCTGACGATTGATGCTGTAGACACCCAGAAAACAGCGACCCATCATTTGCGATCGCGCTCCTACGATCTCCTGCTCATGGGAGTGTCACCCAATCCACCGAAAGCCTTTCAATTAAGTCCCCTCAAAGCGATCGCCCCCGATCTCCCCATCATTGCCCTTGGGCACCTGCAGCACTACGACCACCTCACCGCTGCGCTACAGCAAGGTGCTCACAGCTATCTGATTTACAGTCGCATCGATGCTGATCTCCTAGAGGTGACCCTGCGCAACGCCCTACAGCTACCGGTTGTGGCAGCATCGGCGGCCCAGTTGAGCATCGCGATCCCCGGCAATCACTGCATCGATCATCCCCTGCGCATGATCACCGACACCCTGCCAGGGGTGGTATTTCAGTACCATCTATCGCGGGATCATCAGCATCAGCTGAATTTCATTAGCGAGGGTGTTCAGACTCTCTTTGGCTATTCTGCAGAGTTCGTGCTGGCGGATGTGAATCGCTTTTGGGACTTAATCCTCCCCGATGACGCGGAGTTGCTACAGCTAGTTTTCGAACAATCTCAACAAAACCTCACGCCTATCCAGCAGGATTTTCGCATCCGATCTAGGGATGGTTCCGTGAAATGGGTACAAGCGCGTTCCAAGCCGACTCGCCAAGCCGATGGAACGATCACTTGGTGCGGTATTCTACTGGATATTAGCGATCGCAAACGCTTAGAAGAGAAGCAACAGCAGGATCAAGCTGCCCTGCAACAGGTCACCGAACAATTTGAAGCGATCGCCTCCAACCTACCAGGCACCGTCATCCGCTACCTGCTGCGCCCCGACGGAAGCGATCAGATTCTTTACGCCAATCCTAACTGCCGAGAGTTGTGGGAGTTAGATGTCGTTCAAATCCAACAAGACATTAGCCTCCTTTGGCAACAGGTTCATCCCGACGACCTAGGAGACATGCAGGCCTCCATCTATGCCTCAGCCCACAGCCTAGAAACTTGGCGGCACGAGTGGCGAATCACCACACCATCTGGACAGAAAAAATGGGTGGAAGGCGTCGGCCGCCCCAGCCAACAAGCCGACGGGAGTGTCATTTGGGATACCGTATTTCTGGATATCAGCGATCGCAAAGCCGCTGAAGCCGCCCTACAAACACTGGAAGCCACCCATCGCGTCTTGATTGAAGCTGTTCCTGACTTACTGCTCACCATCCGAGCTGACG